>DAOVAK010000201.1 GCA_030671095.1 Deltaproteobacteria bacterium
TATAAGAGACGAAGGAAATGTGAGACCGCTGATGTCAAAGTTTTCCGCAGCCCGCTGTGTTTGGGCCCCATAATAGGCCTCCTCAGGAACCAAGACCGTTCCCATGGTATCTGTTTCTTCCCTGGATTTCATGATCATACCTCCAGTCTATAAAATTGTAATACTTTAGCCGTTTGAAAAGCCTCTGGGCTAAGCGGCATTCTCTGGAGGGGCCAAAAAATTTGCCCCGTGCCTTTAAGTATGGCGCACAAAGCAAGGTACCCCTGAGGCCTTGTTCTGTCACGATTGAACTTGGCCTAGTCTCTGTTTGGACGGCCTATGTGCGCAGGCGTCAGGGCAAGGGAGCCCCCGGAAGAAACCGTACACAGAGGGCCTGGTTTTTGGCCCCTCCAGAGAACCCCGCTCAGCCCGCCAAGAGTTTTTGCACGGTTGTTTGAAAAGGCTAAAATGTTACATAAAATTATTTTCCAAAGAACGTTTGTCAACTGCTGTCCTTGTTCCATTAAAGGGATAACTGATCTAAGGAACTCAATAAGACGCGGATTTCTCGAGCTCATATGAGAAACTTCGCAAGCTCTGTCATTGCGAGTCTCGCCGACAAGGCGAGGCGAAGCAATCTCGCATGACGGATTGCCTCTCGGCCGTGAGCTCGAGGCCGAACGGCTTCGTCGCTTCACTCGTCGCAATGACAGCCTTAACCAACCTAAGAGTTAGTTGAGTATCGTTGATCTGATTGGGGCTTAATTATCAGAGGACCCTAGTATAAGGATAGACCTTCGTCTTTTTCAATCTTCTCGCCGGTAGATTATGCCGACGCTGAATTCATCTTCAAGAACCCTATCCATGGCCTGCCTATAATCTGATGGGTCGTGTTCTTTGGGCAGTGGATGAATCCAACGCTTGAGATGCTCCCAAGTTTTGAATTGCTTATCAAAGGTGACGCACGTTGTGTAAAGATGAAAGAAGGAAAATCCTTTATGCTGAATGCCCTCAATCAAGGCCTTTGTAATGGCTTCGGGATCACCTGCAAAAAGACGAGCAACAAATGAAGCCCCATAGGAAAGGGCTAAAAGAGTAGCATTGAGAGGTGTGTCCGTGCTGCCATAGGGGGAGGCTTTGGTTTTGAATCCCGTTGGAGAGCTGGGAGACGGCTGGCCTTTGGTGAGACCGTAGATAGAATTATCAAAGAGCAGGTAGTTGACGTCCACATCCCTCCTGGAAATGTGAGGGAGATGCCCCCCTCCAATGGCCAAGCCGTCACCGTCTCCACCTACTGCAAACACGGTCAGCTTCGGATTTGCCATCTTCACGCCTGTGGAGACGGGCAGTGCCCGGCCATGGACCGTATGGAGTCCATAGGTGTTCGTAAAAAATGGGTAACGGCCAGCACACCCGATTCCTGAAACGGTCACCACCTCATGATGAGGAATCGCCAACTGTTGGATGGCGTTGTTCAGCCCCTGATGGATGCCGAAATATCCGCATCCTGGGCACCAAGTGGGAAGTTCTTCGGATCGCACGTCAAAGATCCGAGACTCTTCTATCTGCTTTACTTGTTTGGCGAGAACATGACCCGGTGTTTTCATCGTTTCGTTTCTCCAATAATCTCTTCGATTTTTTCCAAGATGGCTGATACGGGAAAAGGAACTCCCGTTGTCCTATTCAACCGCAAAACATCTTTTCGGTGGAGGTGGCCAAGGAGGTTGGCGAGTTGCCCCTCGAAATTCAGTTCAGGGATAAGGACCTCCTCACATCTGTCCATGAAGTGACGAATGATATCTGCGTGATAAGGGGACAAGGAGGTGATCTTCAAAGCCCCCACCTTGAAGCCCTTTTCTTGAGACCTGTGCACGGCCTCCAAAGCCGAACCAAATGTGGAACCCCACGCGATGACCCCCACGTCTAATTTACCTCCTGATGAAAATTCTACCGGCGCAGGGAGATCCATAAGAGCGCTACGTATTTTACGATGACGCTTTTCAGTCATCATCATGTGGTTTTCCGGGGAGTAGTTGGGGATTCCCCTCTCCGTGTGTTCGAGGCCGGTGGTGGAGAAGTTGTAGCCCTCCATGCCTGGAATGGAGCGAGGTGAAATGCCTGATTCGGTTATCTCAAAACGTGTGTATTCCCCTTTTACAGCCTCGTCAGGATAAATATTCCAATCTGCCTTCTCTTTCTCTGAAGCATTGGGTAGGGGAACATTTTCAACCCGGTTATTCAGAAAGAAATCAGGGAGGACGACGACCGGGGTCTGGTATTTTTCGGTGAGCTGGAAACTCTTCAGGGTATAGGTGTAGCATTCAGATACATTGGTGGGGGCGATGACGATACGCGGCGAATCTCCAGGCCCGCCGAACACAGCCGAATGCAGGTCTGATTGCTCTGTTTTGGTGGGAAGCCCGGTTGCTGGACCCCCTCTTTGGGCGTTGATGATCACCGCAGGGATTTCTGCCATGATGCCGTGGGTGATCAGCTCTGTCATGAGAGCGAAGCCAGGGCCTGATGTGGCGGTCATGGCCCTTTTCCCCGCAAAGAAGCTGCCCAACACCGCCCCTATTGACGAGATCTCATCCTCCATTTGTACCAGGCGCCCCCCCCTCTCCGGCAGGGCCTTTGCCAGATATTCCATGATCGGTGTGGCTGGCGTGATAGGATATCCGAAATAGAGCTCAAGCCCTGCGTCCAAAGCCGCTTGAGAGATAGCTAAGTTTCCAGACAATAAGACCTTTTCCGGTCCTTCAATCTGCTCTGTACGCACAAAGATGTCCTTCGTTCTGTGTGCAAAGGTCTTAAGGGCATACGCATAACCCGCTTCAAAACTCTTTAGGTTTGCCTCTGCAACCTTTTCTCCTTTGGGCATGAATTTTTTCTTGATGACCTCTCGAAAAGGCTCGGGAGGCACACCAAAAACAGCGGCAAACCCTCCCAGTGCGGTAAGATTTCTTCCCCGCGCACTGCCGGCTGCCCCTGTGGCAAGATCGGCAAGCGGTATGCCGAATAGATCCGTCCCGGGCTCAACGTGGGATGCGATAGATCTTTCTTCTGGGATGTAGGAAGGAGGGTTATTGTCGAAAAACACGGCTGAATTTTCGGCCAGGAATGGAATCCTTGACTGGGACTGTTCATCGTCGAGAGAGATGAGGACGTGAGTGCTGTCACTGAGGGCGAGCATCTCTTCATCTCCCACGCGGGATCGGGTTACACAGCGACCAAAACCTCTGATCTCAGCCGGGTAGGAATCAAAAGCCAATATGGAAAACCCAGCCTTTGAAAAGGCCTCATTGAGGAGTCCACCCGCAGCGATGGTACCATCCCCGGACATACCGCATACTTCTATTGTCATATCAACTTTGGGCATATTAGAACTCCATCCACCATGAAATGTTGGCCCTAATAGCCTTGACAAAAAAAATGCTTTCAGGCTCCACGTCCGCTTGAACTTTTCCGCCTGCCATGTTTAAAGCGGCGATGCGGCCCAAGTTCACGGCATTATCATATCCAATGGAGACCCAGTAATCCCGGATTTCGGGGTGGTAGATCTCTGCGCAATCGCCCGCGGCGTATACCCCCTCAAAACCAGCATTCAAGTATTCATCCACGAGCACACCCCGTTCGATTTGGAGTCCTGAGCGGGCAAGAAACTTCACATCAGGGACGAGACCGAAGAAGGCGCCCACCATGCCCGCCTCAATTTTTCGATCATCCACCTGCACCTGCAGAGAATACTCGGAGCGGCGGACAATGCCTTTCAGTTTACGACAAGCCAGGACCTTCACCCCTTTCTGGGTGAGTTGGTGGGCTGCCTGTTCATAGATCTCTTTGTTGTATCGGACGGGCCAGAAGGCGTCTTCATCAAGGATAAAGCTCACTTTTTTGCCAAGATGGAGCAACGCCTTTGCCACAGCAAAAGAGGTGAGATCCCCTCCAATAATCAAAACGGATTCCACTTTATCCAGTTTTTGGATCCAGCGCCTGGCGTCCGCTATCGTTTTGAGGGTGAACATAATGTGCTCATAGGGTAGCAGAGGTTCCGGAATCCTCGGCCTTCCTCCCACGGCCAGAATCAGGCCACTAAAGCGGATGACTTCCTTGTGATCCAGCGTAATTTCCTTTCTCGCAAAGTTCACGTCGACCACTTTCTGCCCAAGTCGCAGCTTGATGCCCTTGGATTTATAAAAGTCCAGAGGAGAGACGTAGAGTTTATCTTCAGAGACCTTCCCAACAACGTACTCAGGGAGAAGGTTGGGTTTGTAACACCCTGCACTCTCCTTATCGATCATGGTGATGCGAGCATCAGGGACCTTTTCTCTCAGCGTGATTGCGGCCTGGTTACCAGCCGGTCCATTTCCAATGATGACGAAATGCTCTTGCGCCATTACTCTTTCCCCCTTGGCAACATTCGCTCTACAAGCTCCACCTTTGTTATTGATATACAATCCACCGGGCAGACCCTCACACACTCTCCGCATCGGATGCAACGGGCGTTATCGATCATGATTGCATTCACGTTTCTCCATTGCTGGGTTTCAACAAATCCGGTAATAGCCCCCATCTCGTTGGTCTTGACCGCTCGAACCATTTTTATGCAATCCCGGGGGGCCACATCAATGCAGTAGCGGCAATAGATGCAGCGACTCATATCTATCTCGTAGTGGAGGTAACAGAGGTAGCATCGTTTTGACTCTTCTTTGGCCTGCTCCTGTGAGTACCCGTACTCAATCTCCACGCTGGGCTGTGGAAAACGCTCTTCAACGGGGCTAATGGTGGGCATTTCTTGCCTCGGAATGAAATCCCAGGAGCGAAGCCGGTCTGTTATCTTGGCCCCTTCCAAGCGTATCGCCCTCTCTCGGAATTTTTTGCCTGTAAGTTCTTCAGCGATGTTTTCAGCAGCGGCCCGTCCCCTCGCGATAGCCTCAATCACCGTGGTCGGGCCGGTCAAATAATCCCCTGTCACATAAAGCTTCGAGACAGAAGTGCGGAAGGTCTCCTTATCACCAATCAGGGCTCCCTCCTTATCCTTCTCCCCTGGAGCGTCTATCGGTGCAGATCTCTGTCCGGTGGCCACGATCACAGAGTTAGCTGGGAGGATAAATTCGCTTCCTTCAATGGGCGTGACCGATCTCTTTCCATTGGGCATGATTTCGCCGGGGCGGGTACGCACAAACTCCAGTCCCTCCACCTGACCGTTGCCGATAATTCGGCGAGAAAGCATGAGGGATTTGATCTTCACGCCCTCGTGCTTTGTTTCAAATACCTCGTCCTCGGTGACCGTCAAGTCTTCCTCGGTTCTACGCAGACAGATGGTCACATCTTCTGCACCAAGGCGCAGGGCCGATCGTGCGCAATCAAAGGCGGTAAAGCCGGCTCCGATCACCAGGACCCTTTGCCCCACCTTTTGAGGGCGACCGGAAGTAACATCAATCATAAAATTCAAGCCGGCATGGACCCCGGGCAATTCTTCCCCGGGGATATGCAATTGTATGGGTTGGTAACACCCTGTAGCCAAAAGGACGGCATCATAATGGGCCAAAATGTCCTCCATGGCCAAATCCTTACCAACCCTGATCCCCGTTTCTAAGGTGACGCCTAAGCGCAGGATGCTGTCAATCTCAGCCCTGAGAATGTCGCGTGGGAGCCTGAATTCTGGGATGCCGTACCTAAGCATTCCTCCAGGTTCCTCAAAGGCCTCGAAAAGGGTAACCGAAATGCCGATAGTGGATAGGTCATGGGCAGCAGCGAGACCGGCGGGCCCTGAACCAATGATTGCAACTTTTTTGCCGAGAGGGGCAAAGAGTTGCTCCATATAAATGTGGCCAGCCTCCTTGAAATCGGAAGCGGCCCTCTTGATGTGGCAGATGTTGACAGGTTTACCCAGCTCCGGTTCA
>DAOVAK010000682.1 GCA_030671095.1 Deltaproteobacteria bacterium
TACCCAATGCTCCACTACTCTCTCCGAGGCGTAGGCTCTCCCCTCTCTCCGAGCTGTAGGCTCTACGAGCCGGAAGCCGGCCTGTAAGCCTACGGGCTGGAAGCGGAGCCGGAGGCCAGCACTCCATTACTCCAAGTAATATCAGTATCCGCCGAAATCTTTAAATTCTTCTTTACCCGCTTTGGTTTTCCAAGGATCACCGAGATCTAACAGGGCCTTTATCCTCTCACCCTCTGCATCTGCCTCGGCCTTTTTTCCAAAAAAGCCGACCCGCAACCTCATATAATCCTTCCCCTTTACTTTCGTACGGGTTATGTAGGCGAGATACCCCTCTTCGAGGAGTTTCATGGTAGCAGGAATAATCTCCTTCTTGTTGGGCGTAGATATCACATTAACGACCCACACCTTATTGGCCCTCTTCTCTAGATTTTCCTTTTCCTCATCAGGGGTGATAATCTTCAGCCTCATTCCCTGAGGCAAGGGCCGATCCGCAAAATCCTCTCCCAGCTCCATCTTTCCAAGCTTGTCCATGTTAAAACGGCACAGGATGGGCCACTTCAAAGGATCGCCATACACATCCTTTCTTCCTGCGATACTGGCCAGACTATCCCCCTTCTTGATAAAATAATATCCTGGTTCTTGCTTTGCGGGTGTCCCCTTTTTCGCTACCTCTATATCCGGCTTCTCCGATACCTTCGCTGGAACGGCCGCCGTCTTGACTTCCACCTTTTTCTTCTCTTCAGGTTTGGCCGGTTTCAAGCCTACACTTGTGCTTGGAGGCGTTTCCGCCTTTTCCGGGGGAGATGGCGGAGGCTTCTTAATGGGCTTCACCACCTTGTTCTCTTTTAATGGAGGCAGGGCCTCCTCTTCTGTTGAGCAACCGGCGAGCGATAAAAACAGCGTTAAACAGATACAAATTGTGAGGGTTAGTGCTTGCATCATATCCCTCCGCATTGACTAATAGAAACCTGGCCCCTCAGCCTAAATGGACACCTTAAAACCCCGCAACTATTTGAAGCGCATAGATTTTTATCGTATTAAAGCGCAAAAACGGGCAATTGACAATAAAAAACTAAACAGGCCCATTTCCCTGACTATCATGAATCTGTTCCATCCTTGACACAGCCCCTTGCGTTGGAGTATTGGAGTATCGGGATATTGGAGTAATGGAGTGAAACAACTAATAATTCTGACCATTTTTGAGATCCTGGACTCCCGTATTCCGTTTCGCAAAAGCTGGGTCAGCATTTCGCATATATTAACCTAAGATGACGGGGATGTTTGACGATGAAGGTACTGGTATATGGTTCGGGGGGTAGAGATCACTGCCTAGCGGATAGCTACGGAGACAGTCAGCATGTGGACAAGGTCTATCTCGTGCCTGGTAATCCGGGCGTGCGCTATACACCAAAGGGGCAGCGGGGACTTATTGAGCTTGTAAATCTCGGGGATTTTGGTGCGGCTGCGGATTTTTGTGCTGAGAACCAGGTGGATCTTGTTGATGTCGGTTCTGAAAATCCCCTTGAAGAGGGACTGATTGATGTTTTGAATGAGCGGGGAATTCGAACCATTGGTCCGAAAAAAGAATATGTGAAAATAGAAAGCGACCGCGCCTTCACGGACGATCTCTTAAAAAGAATTGGCGTTTCAAAACCAGAGTATGCGGTCTTTGACGATCCCGGTAAAGCCAAAGAATATGTGCGCAATATCGGATACCAGGTTGTGGTGAAGGCCAACGGCCTTGCCGCTGGAAAAGGGGCCATTGTATGTGAGGATGTTTTTGATGCTGAAGCGGCAGTTGAAAAAATTATGGTTGAAAAGGCGTTCGGAGACTCAGGTAACCGGGTCGTCATAGAAGAGAGAAAATATGGGACGGAAATCTCCTTTTTTGCCTATCTTGACGGGAAACATGTATGGCCATTGAGAATGTTCGCACAGGACTACAAGCCCGCATTCGATCCGGATGACGCGGAGGCCATTGAAAAGTTTGGCGGGAATCTAAACACCGGGGGGACCGGTTGTTATTGCCCCCATAAATTAGTCACCCCTTGGCTCGTGAATAGAATCATAAAGGAGATGGTCAATCCCACCGTCAACGAGATCTACAACCATCTTGGATGGGATTATAAGGGCGTCCTCTATTTCGGTCTTAACCTGGACCCCTATGAGAACCTGGATGTGTTTGAAATCAACGTGAGACATGGAGACCCAGAATGGGAGGTGCTGGCGCGTAAATTGAGTACTGATCTCTGTGAGATAGGCAATGCGGTGTGTGACGGCACCTTAGATACGATCAAGCA
>DAOVAK010000699.1 GCA_030671095.1 Deltaproteobacteria bacterium
CCAACCATGATATTGAAGTCCGTCTTCTCCCCGTTGAGGATGGTGGCCTGTACGATGGGACTACACATGGGCTCGAATTCCCCGATCCTGATCTTCTCACTGTCCTTGAGCCCGATGGCCTCCTTTGGAGTGCACCCCGCCTTACAGACCACGGAGACTACCTCGAAGCCCTGGGCCTTGAGGATGTTTGTGAGGGCCCGCGCCTCACGATAGAGCCCTGCACAGAAGGCAATACCGAGCTTCTTGTAGCCCATCTTATTCGCAAACTCACAGATCTCCTGGACTCTCGGCTTGACAGGATGTAACACATAGGGCTTCACATGCCTGTTGGTGTAGCACTCGGCCTCCTGGATGGAAGCCATCCGGGCAAATTCCCTGATCTCAGGCTTTTCATACTCCGTGAGGGCCTTTTCAATGGTTACCGTGTAATTCTTCATCGGACAGAAATCCGGTCCTGTGCCATTCTCCACCTGACAGGCCCGATCCTTCACCGGACATACGGCACATTGGGCACCACCCTTATCGTCTTTCACTACCCCTCCCATTTTTCAAGCGTTTGCAATAACCCGTAGCATTCTCTCACGCATGTCATTAGAATAAGTGCGCAGGGTCCACACATACCCCGATGCTCCTCGTTAGCCAGTTCCCTTTCGTTGCGGAACGCGCTCTGTGTATCAACTCGATTGAAGTTCCCCTATGTTAATAGCACATTGCCCCCTTTGTCAATGATTAGGTAGGGGCTGAAAACTCAGCGACGGCTGGAGCTTCCTTTCAAGCAATGGCTGTCAGGCCTCTAGGAGACTGCTCATCGCCATAAAAGTGTTGTGATAGGGGACGCTCATAAGATTATAAGTTTATTTCTCAATGAGTGAATAATGCTTGATTTTGGCTATCTCTTTTCCCCTATTTACCGCTAAACTCACTGCCGGTTGAGACATTCTTAGCTTTTCAGCTAAAAATGAAAAAATGGGGTCAACCCTTGACAGATTGTTGCCCAAATCCAATTTACACAATAAGATTACTTCAAATTTGATGACTTGATAGTATAGGAATTTCCTTTTTAAGTCCTTGTAGGGGCGGCCCGCCCTGGAGCGACTTCCGTGCAATGAGCTGTTTTCGCTGTAAGGTGCTCAAACCCATGCCGTAGATCAAAGCACCATCAAATCATGTCTGGGCCAGGGCATTTATGACGCCCGTCATTGCGGGTTCGATAAATGCGCCTCAGGCGCATAAATCGAACCCCTACAGGTCCGCACCGCAGGTGCGATATGTTCATTAGGACTAAGGATAATTCTGGTAGAGCATCACCCTCAAAGCTATGGCCAGAGGATTTGGGCAACAGCCTGTCAAGGGCTGACGCCACAAACAATATATTGCTCTTAGTAATAACTCATTGATTTCATTAAAGTGCAGGGGTTTGACTGCTCCCGCTTACAATACCCAATGTCAGGGTAAAGGAGTCGTTGAGTCCTTCCTCTTTCTCCAGTCGGTCTATTACCCTTCTGGCCGCGCTCTCACTGGCATAGCCCCGGAGGCGAACAAGGTAGAGGAACCCAAAGTTTTTCACAATCCGTGCTTCTAGATAGCTATCGTGTCCTTTTTCTTCAAGCTCTCTAAGCAAAAGATCAGCATTTGCTTTTTCCCGGAAGGCCCCCACTTGGATTACTACCCTTCCTGCTGTGGAGGGGTCGGCCTTGGGCTCAGGCATGCTCGGACCGGCGCTGGGTGCCTCTTCATAGAGGCCTTCCTGTGAGGAAAAGGCCTCTGCCACGCCTATATCCCTTGTCTCTTGACTATCTTCCTCCCGGTCTGGCAACCCCTGTGGATAAACTAAAGGTTCACCCATGGCAGGAGATCTATCCAAGCCATCCGGTTGGCTTGCAATCCTGTCCGTTTTTGTAGTATGGTGCGGAACGGATTCTTGCAGCTTTAACCATGAATCTTCGACGAGATGACCCAGGATAAAAATGATGCAGATGGCAAGCACCAGGCTCACAGTAAACGTAAACCATGGAGGAAAAGCTTTCACCTTTAGCAGCGAGGTCCTATTTTTGCTGCCTATTAGTGCCTCCTCCGCCAGCTTGCGCTCAAGGGATTCTTTCTCTAACTCCTTGACCCTTTGTTCCAATTCTTCATAGGTTGGTTTTTTGGCCATCAGAAAACCCTCCCATTGACTTTAAAACAAGAAAGGCCCATACC
>DAOVAK010000534.1 GCA_030671095.1 Deltaproteobacteria bacterium
TCGCTCATCTGCAAAATGTCAGCTAGTTGTTTAGCTGTCAAGGCTTTTGTTTGCCCTTTGACCAGTGATGATTCATAAGAATTTCTTGATAGCGATTTGGAGCTGATCATGGTCTCTCCTTCCTTGTTTTGTGTACTTTTAGGTTATCTGTTATACTCATATTTGTCAACTCCTTTTGAAAGAAATGCGTATTGCCATCAACAACCGTGGTTTTGATAGGATACCTTTTTTCTGCCTTTTGCCTCTTTTCTCACTGAATTTTTGTCAAGAATAAAGATTTGACCCCCCTCATTTTTAGGGTTAAATTCGAAATCCGAATGTCGAAATCCGAAACAATGACCAAGTTTTCAAAATTCAAATGATCCAAACTGAAGCACATCTTTGAGGGAGAAACTCAGTTGTTTATGTCCTTTGGAAATTCGGTTTTCGTATTTGTTTCGTATTTCGTGCTTCGGATTTCCGGTTTATCCAGGTTAGGTTTTTTTGAATTTTTCCGACAGATCAACAAAATAAGAGATCGCCCCGGGGTTTGCCATGGAATCCACATTCACGGCCTTGTCTGTCTGAAATCCGGCTAAGATTTTCTTGACCGGCACTTCCAGCTTTTTTCCGTTCAGGGTATGTGGAACCTCGGATATGGCATAGATGCTGTCCGGCACGTGACGCGGCGACAGGGCGGTGCGGATACTCTTGTTGATCTTTCCCTTAAGGGTATCATCCAGTTCTGCGCCTTTATTAAGCACGACAAAAAGGGGCATGTGGTATTCCCCGTCAGAGTCTTCAAACCCCACAATGAGACTGTCTGCAATCTCAGGCAGATCCTCCACAACACTGTAGATCTCACTGCTCCCCATTCGAACACCCTGACGGTTGAGCGTGGAATCGGATCGACCCGTAATGACGGCGCTTCCCCTTGAAGCGAACTTGATCCAGTCCCCGTGTCTCCAGATGCCGGGGTACAGATCAAAATAGCTTTCCAAGTATCGCTTGTTATCCGGGTCGTTCCACAGGAACAAAGGCATGGAGGGCATAGGCTCCGTGATCACAAGCTCCCCCACCTGATCCACCAGCTCATTCCCCTCCTCGTCAAAAGCAGCGGCTTTTATCCCAAGACCACGGCACTGAAGTTCACCGGCATGCACGGGGAGCGACGGGCTGCAGGCGAGGAAACCACTTACAATATCGGTCCCTCCGCTCACAGAGGCGAGCCATACGTCCCCCTTAACCTTTTCATAGACCCATTTGAAGCCCTCGGGAGACAGGGGCGAGCCCGTGGAGCCAACGGTCTTAATACTGCTCAGATCGTGCTGTTCACCCGGCGCCATCCCCTGACCCATGCAGGCTGTAATAAAGGCAGCGCTTGTACCGAAGACGGTAAAACGGGCCTTTTCAGCCAAGTCCCAAAGCAGGTCCATATTAGGGTAGCCGGGGCTTCCATCAAAGAGAACCGGGGTCGCGCCCATGAGCAGGGAACTCTGGACAATATTCCACATAACCCATCCGGTTGTACTGAACCAGAAAAACCTGTCCCCTGGATGCACATCCATCTGAATGCCCTGGAATTTCAAGAATTCCATGAGAACGCCCCCGTGTCCATGAACCAGCCCTTTTGGAAGCCCGGTAGTTCCGGAGGAGTAGACGACCCAAATGGGATGTTCAAACGGGACCTGCTCATACATTAAATCCTTTGATTGGCCTAACAGGTCGTCCCAAAGAACAGCATCTTTAAGCCCTTCAAGGCACTTGCTCCCGCTGCTTTTATCGAGATAAGGAACCATGACGGTTTTCTCGAGAGATGGCAGGACTTCCTGCAACCGTGCCACGGCTGTATGGCGCGCAAACGACTTGCCGCCGTACAGGTAGCCATCCACCGCAAAGAGGATTTTGGGTTCGATCTGCATGAACCGGTCAATGACGCTTCTTGTCCCAAAATCCGGTGAACAGCTTGACCAGATGGCTCCGATGCTGGCCGTGGCCAGAAAGGCGACCACGGTCTCAGGAATATTAGGGAGAAATGCCGCAACCCGGTCCCCCTTTTTGACCCCAAGGTCGCGCAGCGAGGCCGCCACAGAGGAGACTTTCTCATAGAGCTCATCCCATGAAACCTCCGTGAGGGGCTGGATTTCAGATTGAAACAGGAGCGCCGGGTAATCCGTGTTTATACGACGAAAAACATGTTCCACATAATTGAGTTCCGAGCCCAGAAACCATCTCGTTGTGGGCATTTTTCCATCAATAACCTGGGTGTAAGGCTTGGAGGCCTTGATTTCGTAGAAATCCCAGAGCGATCCCCAAAAATCTCCGATATTTGTGACAGACCACGCCCACAGGGTATTGTAGTCGTCAAACTTCAGGCCTTTCTCCTCCTTCAGCCACGTCATGTAGTGCGTGATGTTGGCTTGGCTTTTTAATGTTTCCGAAGGTTCCCAGAGGAGAGTTCCCTCTTTAATCGAATTTTTATCCATGTTACACCTCCAAATCAACCTGTAGTCTGACATCCAATCCGGGGTTTTCCCCGTAAATGTAAATGGGGTCATAAGTAATTAAGGATTTGTAACCGGAATGGGATTCAATGGTCTACACTGAAGAGTATCATATTCGGAAAAGAAAAGGGAATACTTATTTACTTATGCCTGACCCCGTTTCGCAAATGAGACAGGGCATTCCTTTACTCTTTACTTAAAGGAAGAATAAGGGCCTCTGCCTCCTCTTTCCATTTTTCCCAGGAGTGCCATATTTCCGGACGTTCGAGTGCATCAGCAAGCTCCCGAATGCGCGAGTCAAGGTAGGCGAGATCGAGGCTTTTGATCCGTCTGAGGGTCACCCCGCGAGCATCGGCCAGGTCTCTTTCTCGTTCAGAGACAATCTTGTGCAGGATTAGGTCCTCGGGTGTGCAAAAGCGGACCGGAGAGCCCCCAATGGTTAACCCCGGTGTTGCATTAACAATCGCTCAGGTGAACGAGATATACTGTCATAT
>DAOVAK010000840.1 GCA_030671095.1 Deltaproteobacteria bacterium
GGCTTGTCGCCATGCTTGAACCGAAGGCGTCAGACAAAGCCCTTGAGGCTGCTCGAAGACTTTCTTATCGCGCCTTCATTATTGTGGTCCTCATCGTCAATAAAGAGGATCTTTTCCCGGATCAGTGGATATATATCCACAGCCCGGATGTCAGGGTAGGGCGGATTCAAAATTTCAAGAATTGGAGTGCGGCCATGGTTCCTGATCCCAAAAAAACAAGTATCGGCATGGAGTATTTCTGTAACGAGGGTGACGGAATCTGGACCATGTCTGACGCGGAGCTACTAGACTTGGCTGCTCGGGAATTGTCTGAAGTGGGACTCGCCAAAACGAACGATGTCATCGATGGTCTTGTGGTACGCCAGCCCAAGGCTTATCCCATCTATGACCATGAGTATCAGAAGTCCCTTGAGGTTATTCGAGATTTGATCAAAACCATTGAGAATCTGCAAACCATAGGCCGAAATGGCATGCACCGCTACAACAATATGGACCACTCCATGCATACGGGGATGCTGGCGGTAGAAAATATGTTGGGTGCAGAGCATAACCTGTGGGAGGTAAACGAAGAGGAAGCATATCTTGAAGAAGATAAGCGGGCTAAGGTCGGTCGGCTTGTTCCTGAAAAAGTGCTTGCAAGGACATTTGCGAGGATGGATAAATTGGCCTTTGCTAGTGCCCTGGGATCTGTTTCAGGGCTCCTTCTTTTCTTGGCCACCATTTGGTTGGTCACGAAAGGCGGCGATGTCGTTGGGCCTAATCTTCAACTTCTCTCGCAGTATTTCCCGGGCTACACGGTTACAGTGAAAGGGGCTTTTATTGCTCTTGGTTATTCTTTTGTCTGGGGCTTCTTGTTCGGGTGGTTATCGGCATATCTTCGAAACCTTTCCCTCGCCTTATTCGTCTACGGCGTGAAAAGGAAAGCGGAGTTGTTGTCCTTCAAAGATTTCTTTGATCATTTGTGATTGGTGTAGACATACTAGGAGAGAAGAACGTGAGGGAAAAGGATAAAGAGAAAGAAGCAGAAGAGGAAAAGCTTTTTACCGGTATTCTCTGGTTTAACGCTAAGGCCTTGGGGCTTGTTCTTGGCCTGCTGTTTGGCTCAGCCATGTTCATTGCAACCAATTGGCTTGTCATAAAAGGGGGCAGGACTGTCGGACCCCACTTAAGCCTCCTCAGCCAGTACTTTATTGGCTATAGAGTTTCATTTTTGGGGAGCATTATCGGATTTGGTTATGGTTTCGCGGTAGGGACACTGAGTGGCGCGTTGATTGGCTGGATCTATAACAAAATTGCCGCCTTCAGGGAGTGAGAAGGACCACTAGCTGAAGCCAAAGAAGTTACAGCTTCGTCACAAATTCCTTGAACAACTCATAAATGTCTTTCCGATGACCCACGTAATGGATCTGAACGACATGACTTTGATGATCAATGTTATACATGACGCGAAATCTTTTCGGCCCCAGTGAGTAGTAGCCGGAAAGCTCTTTTTCAAGAGCC
>DAOVAK010000468.1 GCA_030671095.1 Deltaproteobacteria bacterium
CTGCACATCGAGTACCTGCACTATGATTGGAATCTGAATCGGTAAAGATGGTTTCAGATTGATAAGTAGGTCCTCTATTTCTCCCCCTGGTAAACCGTGGTTTCGGGGTGAAAGGCCTGCCAGGCAAACCAGTAGCTATAAATGGGTGACACCGTTGCCCCGTCCTGATCCTTGACGGCCACCACCTCCCCATCAGGGGATATCTCTATGGTGATCGTTTTCCCGCCTATATCGCCTTTGAGCATACCGATTTTTGTCTTTAGCTGAGAAAGAGGGTATGCCCGGGCTTGTCCATTTACCTCAACTCCGAGCACCCGCTCTTTAGGCGAAAGATCGGTCCGCACATCACCCACCGGAAACCATATTCCTAAGGTCCGGTAATACCCCTCGTAGGGATCCCTTGAATAGTCTCTGGAAAATCCGGTATCCGTTGAAAGAACCAAAGTATGAGGATGCCTCTGCTTCCATCGTTTCCAGGAAGTACGAGTGGAGGCAATCTTCTCCAGCTGCTTCCCCGCCAACGGTCCTGCGATGGCCTTCTCCATCAACTGTGACCAAAGGCTTTCGGTCTGATGGTCATAGACAAGCACGTTGCTCTTGTAGAGCCTGCCTGATACGCCAAAGGTGTGCACGCGGCCCTCAATCCCCCGGGAGTAAACTACCCCCGATTGAGTGAGCGGTCAAAACGTCACCGCAATCGGAAGTTGCCCGATTGTGTCGTTGACCACCTCGTGCCAATTCAGGATCTTGATGGGATATGCCTTTGCCTCGCCTCTTACATCAATACCGATGACCTGTTCGTCGGGCATGAGGAAGTCAGCCGCATCTGTCTCTATGAATTTTGGGCTCACTATGGCCGGTATGCCGTCTTTCGGCACACCGCCCGACAGGATTTCATCCCGGGGGACAAGCGCATTATCCAAATTGAACCCCAACAGGACAAACGCGCAGGCCAGAAGGGAAGCGCACAACAAGATTTTTTTCATTCTAACCCCTCAAATGATCTCATTTCAGCAGGTCAACGTCGGATTTGATGTCGCGGTTTTAAAAGCCGCGGAAAATGAACCTACCTTGCCTGAAAGGCCCTGGCATTTATATGAGGGATTCCATCCTAGCCCCAATGTGAACGTTGGCGGGCTCTCCTATACCTGATCCACGGGAAATGTGGTGACGGAGGCTCGAACGCCGGTAATCGCCCACCAGGGTATCCAGCCTCCCGATATCGATCTCCTTCATCTCTCTGCCTTTCGTGAGGTACTCCTTTGCAAGGAGGATCATCTCAAGCCGCTCAGTTCTGAGAACCCTTTCCAGGTCTTCCCTGTTGTCATGCGTGAATCGCTCAAATTTATCGAAGTCTATCTTCAGACTTTCATAGCCGAAATCGATCCGCTTCCACAGGGAGTTCATCTCGTAGTTCTCGGCAATGGGCTTGGCGTACTGATGTATGATGTTCTTCGAGATCTTCCCGTCATCGGGATCAGAAATGTCCATCTGCATGTCGATTCCCGCGTCGCCAAAGCTCGTCACGAAAGACTCCCAATCATGGAGCTTGACGGGAACCTGGTTGCCGTCGGTGTCCACGTATTCCCAAAGAAATCCCTCCGAACCAAAGGCCCACTCATAGATATAGGCTTCCGATGAATTCTCACCAGTTATGCTGATTGAACCCAGCGGCCGAGGTATATGGGCAAACACGTATATACCCTTTCGGAAGAAATAGTCCTCAAGCTTCTTTGCAATCGTGTGCCGCAAGAATAACCGATGAGCGGATTTGGCCGAGGGACTGAACTCCTCTCGATGGGCACAAGCAACCCCCTCATTGGTGACTATCGTACCTCCGATACCGGGAAACTCGGTTCTCAACTCCACACAAACCGAGGCTGAGCCACCGATTCCTCCTTCGCATACATATTCGATAACAGGTTTCGATTCGTTCATTAGTTTACTCCACCGCTTAGAACAATTACTGTCTAGTGCTCTTTTGGCACAACAGCGACGCTGCACTTTCGCCTAGTACAAACCAAGCGCCCCTGCTCTGCTGTAACACCAGTGCGGCCGGCAACGTGCATTCCTCGTCTTCCATGATCTCCTTCACTCTCTTTGCCTTGTTGGCGCCGGTGACGAGGAACATGATCCGTTTCGCATTCGTCAGCACGGGGAGGGAAAGGCTTATGCGGTTATGGGGAATTCTATCGGTGGTCACCGCTATAGCCAACCGCTCGGTTACCGTTAATGAGCTTGCTCCCGGAAATAATGACGCTGTATGCCCATCTTCACCGATGCCCAACATGATGAGATCAAACTGTGGAATCGAGTCGCCCTCACTACGAAAAAACCTCCTGATATCCTCTTCATATCTTCTTGCCGACTGTTCCAGGGTGATTCCCTCTGTTTGAATTCGGTGCACATTCTCGTCCGGTATCTTCACGTGATTCAAAAGATGTTCTTTAATCAAACCATAATTACTTTCCTTATCATAGGGGGGCACAAACCGTTCATCTGCCAAAAAGATGTGTATCTTGTCCCAAGAGACGATATTCTTGGAGACAACTAGCCTCCTGTAGAAATAGACAGGAGTCTTTCCTCCTGAAAGGGCAGCGGAAAAATACCCCTTATCCGCAAAAGCCTGAGATGATATCTTCAGCCATTTGTTTACGGCAAAATCAGCGACACCTTCATTCCTATTGAAGACAAATACGTCACCGTCCTTCATGTTGGTAATTCCTTGTCTCTACGGGTGCACGGTGGCCTTCTAGAGGTGGCCCTCCCCATAACTTCTCCACTCACGCCCGTCTCTTTGTATCATTGCATTTTGCTCCTCGGGCCCCCAGCTTCCTGCCTGATAGTTTGGAAAATCCTTGGCCGGCGTGGCCCCCCATTGTTCAAGAATAGGTTCCACCACCTCCCACATTGCTTCTACCCCATCCTCGCGGGCGAAAAGGGTCAAATCTCCCTTCAAACAGTCTATAAGCAAACGCTCATAGGCGTGGTGCCTTTCAACGCCAAAAGAGCTCTCATAATTGAAGTCCATAGTTACGGTGTGAGGTTGATTTCCCGCGCCTGGATGTTTTACACTGAGAGATAGGGATATTTCTTCCTGCGGCTGCACGGAAAAAACGAGAACATTAGGCTCTATGACATCACAGGTACGCCCAAACAGTTTTAGAGGCGGCTGTTTAAATTGTACTGAAATCTCGGTGAGCCGTTCGGCCAAGCGTTTCCCTGTCCGCACGTAAAAGGGTACACCTGCCCAACGCCAGCTATCTATATAAATTTTTGCTGCAAAAAAGGTTGGTGTATTTGAATCTGGTGCCACGTCCCTTTCCGCCCGATAC
>DAOVAK010000016.1 GCA_030671095.1 Deltaproteobacteria bacterium
GGCAGGGATCCCGTTTCAACGGGGGCGCGGGGAGCTTCACTTCAGTTTAACAACTAGAGGCACTGGGATTATAGTCCTGACGGGCGTTCCTGGCAATGACCAAGGCCGAAGCGGACTATGACGTAAAATGAGATGTGGCAGTCTTTTGTTGCCGCCAATAGACAAACAAGTTAAAATAATAACCAATTTCAGCTTTAGTCCAGCTTAAAATAGGGCTCCAGTAATTCCGTAAAAGGGGTGGGGCTTTTTTATTCTTGGCAACGAAGGGAACATTGAATCATGAATAACATGAGCCCACAAGAGATTTATCAGAGGATAACCCAGAACGTTGAAAAGGTCATGCGCGGCCAGTCAGAGGCGATCAGAAAACTGCTGGCAGGTTTTGTTAGTGGCGGCCATGTGCTGCTGGAAGACTACCCCGGAACCGGAAAGACCACACTGGCCAAAGCGCTCGCTCTTTCCATTGATGCGGCGTTTAAGCGCATCCAGTTTACACCCGATCTTCTGCCATCAGACATCCTCGGTGTTTCTATCTTTGACCAGCGCATGTTTCCTTAGGGTCCAAATTGGTTGGTGCACCTCCGCTCACCCATCCATTAGACATTCTCATCATTCCACCAGTCTTCCGCGTTGACGTGTTTCCCATATCCACAAGCGTCATCCAACCGCTTGTAGAATCGGTTAAACTGCGGAAGATTCTTTACATGCCATCTGGCCACGCGATGAAATGTAGTATCGGGCTTGTTGAAAGGGCATACCCTGATGCAATTTCCACAGCATGTGTTATTCTTCGACCAGAATTTAAAACATTTTTCACCATTCACTGGCCACTTTAGCACTCCTGGGCTGGTAGACTCATTTACCGGCTGGTCTATTCGCTCGCCATTTGTAATGGCATTACCTGGACAGTCTTCAGCACACTTTCCGCAAGTTTCGCAAAATTCTGCAGCACCAACCTCAATAGGTTCATCAGGGACTAAGGGCAGATCGGTAATGACCTTTGATATGCGGACTCGAGGACCAAAGTTCGGCGTTATGAGCAACCCGTTTCTGCCCAACTCTCCAAGCCCTGCATCAATGGCAATGGGTATGCTGAGCGCAGTGTCATTTCCACTGGCAATGGCCGTATAACCCAGGTCACGGATGAAATGGGCCACCGAACCTGCCACGAAAGCCATCTTTGAGTAACCCAAACCTGTGGCAGCGCCTTCCACCTCGTTAGGCGAAGTCTTAAACATGTCGTAATCCATCTCAACTGCTATCGCTATGGCGTACTTGCAACCTTCAGGCAGCTCCAGCTCTCCCTCCTCGCGGGTATGCAGGTTAAACCATCTAGAATAGACCCAGCGACTATCCAGCTGACAGATTCCAACCAAGTCGGCACCTAGGACCTTGGCCGCTTTTTTCACACGCCGTGACATATCTTCTGGGTCTAAATCAACAGGCTTTTCACCTTTGGGTATCCGCAGACAATCTGAATATGGTCTTTTCTCCCAGGAATAAAGGTCCTTCCCATGCACCATATGACCATGGGCAAAGGCCATTTCCACATACCACCCAGCATTCTGAAGGGCTCGATCGATGAGTGTGTGACCATCCCTCTCTTTAGGGGGAATAACCCCGTATATCCCTTCGGCCGAATCCATGACCTTGGGATCCCATCTGGGTCGATTGAACATGGTATATTTTTGATTGAACCTCTTTATGGGTCCGACGATGTACTTGTTCCTGGACGTATGCCGCTCATTTTCCTCCTTTGTCACGTCACTATAGTCAATGCTTTGAACCGGCTCTTCCATAACAAACCTCCCTAAAATATTAGGTGTATATACATTTTTATATTTGTTAAGCGCTTGCCCTTTGCTTCTCTGTTTTCAACCTCAGAGCCTTCTTTTCCATCTATTCCTCAGGTGCCCAAGTAGGCCTTTGTGACCTCGGGGCTGGAGACGACCTCATCAGGGGTTCCCTCGGCAATCTTAACCCCGTAATTGAGGCAAATTAATCTATCTGCTATTTGTGTAATCATTTTCATGTCATGCTCAACCCAGATCATGGGGATCTGTTTTTCGTATCGAATTCTCAATAGAAAGCGGGCTAAATCCTCTTTCTCTTCCCGGTTGAGCCCCGAGGCAATTTCGTCAAGGAGAAGGATTTCCGGATCCATGGCCATGGCCCTGGCCAAGCCAACCAGCTTCTGAATCCCAAAGGAAAGATTTCCCACCATCTGTTTTCGATAGGAGTAAAGCTCCAAGAAATCAAGGATCTCCTCAGCTTCTTGACGTGCCTCGATCTCTGCGCCTTTTCCAGGGCCCCAATAGAGACCGCCTGAGAAGACATTTGCCTTTGTACGGAAGTGCATACCCACTAAGGTATTATCAATGACATTGAGCTGTCTGAAGAGCTCGATCTGCTGGAATGTACGGGCGATTCCCAGGGGGGCGACCCTGTGCCTCGGAAGACCCGTAATTTCTTTACCCTTAAACAGAATAGTGCCTTTGTCAGGGACATAGACGCCATTAATGCAATTCAGAAGGACGGTCTTCCCAGCCCCATTTGGGCCAATCAACCCCAGAATCTCTGCCCCCTCGACATTCAGACCCACGTCAGTCAGGGCCTGTATCCCACCAAAGGAGATGGAAATATTATTAACATCCAGTATGGTCAGATCCTCCATATCAGCCCCACCAACGTCGAGTTCTTCTGTACTGCTTTACATCCTTGTAGCTCGTTTCACCCGTCTCTCGGATTCCCAGGTAGAACTCACGCACGTCCTCATGGGCAAGAAGCTTCTGCGGGGTTCCATCGAAGACTATGCGTCCATTTTCCATCACCGCCGCGTAATCGGCAAGTCCCAGTGCGGCAGCCGCATTTTGCTCCACAAGGAGCACGGTCAAACCAAGATCGTTTTTCATCTTAATGAGGGCCTCGAGCAAGGAAGAGACTATAAGAGGAGCAAGACCCATAGAAACCTCATCCAGTAGGAATAGTCTTGGGGAGCAAAGAAGGGCTTGGCCAATTGCCAACATTTGCCTTTCTCCCCCACTCAAAAATCCTGCTAAATGGTGTTTGTGCCCTTTAAGGATTGGGAAATATTCATAGATTTCTCGTTCTCGCTTTTTTCGCTCTTTGCTTTGAGAAACCGAAATCTCCAAATTTGCCTCAGTTGAGAGTGTTTCAAAGACCTTGTTCCGTTCCGGGACCAAGACAATCCCCATATTAGTGATTTTATGGGGGGGTAGGCCATTTAACCTTTTACCCATAAAGTAAACATCCCCATCGGTAATCTCGGCATTATCCAGGCCGAGGAAGCCGGATATAGCCCTGAGAGTTGTGGTCTTACCAGCTCCATTGGCCCCAATAATGGAAAAAAACTGTCCATCAGAAATAGTGAAGGACACTCCCTGAATAGCAGTGCTTACATGATGATAGACGACTTCTAGTTTGGTCACTTGCAGAAGAGTATCGCTTTTAGTTTCCATTCACATTCCTCTTTCATTACCGTTTCGTGACTTGTAATGGCCTGAACCTGAATGGCCATAGTTGAAAAAAGGTCCTTATACGCCTCCAAATTTCGGCTAAACCGAGCGGTTCGATCAGGAGAAAGAGAATGATAACGACTCCAAAAATTCCGAATTGCACCGCGAAAAAAAAATTTTTCACCACACCCGAAAGTTCGAAAAAATCGCTAACATAAAGAAGGATAAAGGGTAAAACAGTGATTAAAAAAGCGCCCAGGAGGGAACCCAAAACCGAACCCATTCCACCAACAATGATCATTGCCAGGTAGTATATTGTCAGCATAAATGAATACTCGTCAATGGAAGCCACATTGGTGTAATAGGCATAGAGGCTACCTGCCATAGCCGTGATGATGCTGCTTACTATAAATGACAGCACCTTATAATATCCGATATTGATACCTATGGTCTCTGCTGCGATATCCCTGTTGTGAATAGCGATCCACGCCCGTCCCGGTCGAGACCGCAATAGATTCTTAATATACAGAGCTGTTACCCAAACCAGAAACCACAAGACGAAATACCAATGCTTATCATCAGAGAGGATGAAGAATCCTATCTGAGGGTCTTCAATCTTTATACCAAAGCCAAAGCCACCATGGAATTGATATTCACTGCAGCCATAATGGATAACATAGTGCATGGCCAGCGTACTCAACCCCAGATAGATGCCTTTGAGGCGGAGAGAAGGTAGGCCAGCGATGAAACCAAGTATGCCCCCTACCACGCCCACACAAGGCAAAACGATCCAGATCGGCATTTTAAAATGAATGGTCATTATTGCCGTGGTAAAGGCCCCGGAAGCCATAAAACCTGCATGACCAAGCGACAACAGACCCGCATTACCGCAAAGTAAGTTGAGTGCCAAAGCGCCGATGCAGGAGATGGCGATTAAATTGGCAATATGAATAAAGTAGTCACTTGCCAGGAGAGGAAAGGTAATACCGATTAGGAGCCCCAACAGAGCGAATTTCTTGCGAAATGGCGTGTCAAAGGCCTCAATCACCATATCTTTGGCGTATGAGGTTTTCAGATAAGGGCTCTTCATCGCTTTTTTGATTGTCATGACCGGATCCACTTATCTATACACGCTCGATCTCTTCCTCGGTTCCCCAGAAACCCCATGGACGGATCAACAAAACTATCAGCATAATGATAAAGGGCATGGTATCGGCCAGCCTTGGGTTGATATAATTACTGGCCGTAAGTTCCGCCAGGGCTACTACAAAGGCTGCCGGTATGATCCCCTTAATACTATCTAACCCTCCAACCAGGGCAACAGAGAAGGCTTTAATAGCCACATGTCCCATATAAAGGCTAACGGAATAGTTGCTGCCCAGAAGGATGCTGGCAATGCCTGTGGCAAAAATGCCGATTGCCCAAGCGAGGGCCGTGACAAAATAGATATTAATGCCCCTTTGAGCTGCTAAAAGGGTATTCTCGGCAGTGGCACGCATCTGTTGCCCTATCCTCGAAAAATGATAGAAACTGGAAAGGGATATGAAAAATAAGAGAGTTGTTACAATAATAACAATTTCAGTGCTCGCTATCCTGGCCCCTTTAAAGAGGGTGTAATATTGCCGCCAACCGAGAGATATGGATTCTAATTCCCCTCTCCAGACTAAAATAGTAAAGGCCTGCAATATAATCCCCAGGGCGACCGTCAGGATTATGGTGGAGAATATGGGCTGTCCGGCCATCGGTCTTATGAGCAAGGCATAGATAACCAATCCAAAGATGAAGCTGAGTAGAAGAACCATTGCAAGAGAAACAATTGGAAGACCGCCAATCAACTCAAACATCGTCACACTGAAATACCCAATCAGCATTACCACATCAGCATAAGCAAAGTTCAGGATTCGGCTTGATTTATAGATAACGACAAACCCTGATGCAAGAATGGCATATACACAGCTTAGAACAATGACACTCGTTAAGAACTGCATGAGATTCCTTCCTTCCACAAAAGGATCATCTCTTCCACATTTGAAAAGGCCTGTCTCAAGGAGATGTGATATTCCACCACCCCCCTTTCACATCTCCTTGAAGAAAAAGCTGGCTTTTTAGTCCTTCGCAATCTCGCTGGGTTCGATCTTAAACCAGTCCACAACAGGCACCAAAGCCTTTTTGGTGGCATTCCAACGATAGCACTTCCACCAGGTCGGCCCATAGTGATCGGTAGGGGTAAATCGGATGGGTCCCCCGCTTAAGCCTTTCGTGTCCAGTTCCGTTTTTTCTAAAGCGGAAATCAGTTTTTCCCGCGTGCAAGGCCAACCTGCTTTTATCAATGCCTGTTCAATTAGACGGCCCATGGTCCACCCCTGGGCATGACGCGCTGACAAGGGGTATTCATGACCAAATTTTTTCATGGCTGCTCGAATCCTGTCATATTCAGGGATCTTTTCATATACCGATGCATAGCGACCAAACCATAACACCCACTCTCCATTAGTCATAAGCCGGTTTATCCCCTTTCTGAGATCTGCTTCTGTTAGAAAATCCGGGAACAGCAAATCCTTGGTCCAACCACTCTTTTCCAGAGAAGTAGCAACAGGGATAAAGATCTCACCCCCTGCGGCCAGTGTATATATGTCCGGGTCTGCTTTAGCGACCTTGGAAGTCCATGGCGATAGGTCGACAGTACGGGGAGGAATATCTTCATGATATACCACCTGGAGGCCCAGGTTTTTTGCCCAATCTGTGGCCCACTGACTCCAAACCCGTCCACCAGGGGTATCATAGGCCGAATTCGCAATCCTGCCTTTGGGATGAAGCGCCTTGGCTACCCGGGCATAACCATAGCCTCCTGGATGAAAGGTCGGGTGCATTACATATCCGGTCCCAAAAGCCACATCACCGGGTTGTGTTTTGTGCACACCAGAGATGCATGTATATCCAGCTATTACCGCCAACCCCTCCTTTTTTGCCAGTTCCATGACCGGAGGCTGGGATCTGGAAAATCCAAGCCCCATAAGGGCTAAGGCTTTATCCTGCACAATGAGCTTCTTGGCTACCGCCGCTGACTTGGCCGGATCGGATTTACCGTCTTCGATGACCAGTTTTACGGGATGACCATTAATACCTCCCTTTGCGTTCAGAAAATCTATGTACAATCTCGTTCCCTCGGCCTCAGGCGCATAGTTCGCCCTCGCCATACCTGTGATATCGGCTACGTAGCCGAGCACATAAGGTTCCGCTGCCTCTAAGGGAGCCGCCCACAATTGGAAAGCGATAAAGAAAAACACAAAAGCCAAAACCACCGTCCCAGATTTTTTCGTCATGATTTCCCTCCTTTTTTCATGCGGTTTAAGGTTTTTTCTGTCGTTCCAGTATCTCTGCCTCCTTAGAGACAAACATCTCTTCCACAAGCTCTTTAAACATCCGGTACATGAGATCTCTTTTGATCTTGCGTGTCGGTGTGGTGTCTCCTGCTTCTGGATCTAACTCTTTAGGGAGAATTCGAAACTTTTTGACTTGTTCTACCCTAGCAAGGGTTTGATTTCCGTTTCTCACCTCCTCTGCTATGAGCTTATAGACTTCTTTGTGGCCGGCTAAAGAAGTAAACCCGGCATACAATACCCTGTTCCTCCTTGCCCATTCTGCTACCGTGTTAAAATCTATTTCGATCAAGGCAGCGGGGAATTTTCTTCCATCAGCAAATACGACGGCCTCACTGATATATGGACTGGCCTTGACGGCATTTTCTATAAAAGTGGGGGAAAGGTTCTTGCCTCCGGAAGTAACCATAATATCCTTCTTGCGGTCGATCATTTTCAGATTCCCCTCTTCCGTGTACTCAAATACTTCGCCCATATACAGCCAACCATCCTTTATGGTCTCACGCGTCTTTTCCTCATCATTCCAGTAACCAGCGAATACTCCGGGGCCGGAAACCATCAGTTCACCATCCTCGGCCAACCTTACTTCATTGACCGTGGTTGGTTTCCCAAGATCACCAGGCTTGGGGAAACCGGGACGCTGGCTACTGATAATACCTGCGACCTCTGTCGATCCATAGAGATTGACCAAGTCCACCCCCCACACCTGCCATAATTTCTGGATCTGGGGAGGAAGAGGGGCCCCAGTGGATAAGGCACACTCTGTTTTTATGAGCCCTATTTGATGCAGGATGTGCCGAAAAGAGATCTGGCGTGCGATCGAGCGGAGTAATTGCCATATGGACGAATTTTTTTCACCTCTCCACTTCTTCTCCATACAGTGCCAACCAATCTTCATAGACATGTGATAGGACCATTTTTTTAACCAAGAGCTACTCTCAATTCCAACAACAATTTGCCCGGCCATCTTTTCCCAGATTCGAGGTACGCCATGAAAAAAGGTTGGTTGTACCTCGTATAAGGTTTCCTGCAAATATTCCACTCCTTCACCAATATGAGGTTTACAGTCATAAATCAGGGGGAAGTATATGCTGGTAGATCTCTCAAAGATGTGAGCCAGACTCAAGTGACAGACAGAGCGCTGCTCATGAGTCAAGAGTCCTGGGAAGACCTCACTGAACGCATAAACAAAAGATATAAGGATATTCCGATGTGTGATAGTGGCCGGTTTCGGGGGCCCAGTGGTCCCTGAGGTGAAAATCAGAAATGCGGGATCTTCTGGTCGGGTTTCCTGGATGAGATGATCGAATTCGTCGGGATTTTTCTCTTTTCTCCTCCTGCCTAACTCCTGAACGTCGGCAAAACTGATTAATCTCGGCTCATTATATGCAAAGGTGGCACGAGTATCAACGATAATGATGTTGAGCAAAAACGGAACACGATCGAGAAAAGGAAGTGTTTTATCCATATATTCCTGATCTCCGGCCACGAAAAATTTCGCTCCCGCCCTTTCCACTGCATATAGGGTTTCCTCTATTGAAGATGTGGAATAGATTCCGTAGCTTATCGCTCCGGCACAAAGGATGGCCAAATCAGCATAGAGCCACTCAGCACAAGGCTCACCCATAATGGCTACCCGATCACTGCGATTCAACCCTAATTCTAAAAGGCCCAAACAGGATTCTTCAACTTGTTCCCAATACTCCTGCCAGGAAACCTCCTTAAAAATCCCCCTATCCTTATGCCGAAATGCCACCTCACTTCCCTTTTGCTCAACTCGCTCCTTGAAGAGCATGGGAATGGTCTTGTTGTTGATCTCTTCCTTTCTTAACCTGTCAGGGGCCCTGTTACACAGTTCGGCTTTCATCATTTTGTATTCCCCTTCAGATCTTCCAATAGATCGAATATCTTCTCCGGCGTAATAGGAAGGCTCGTTGGCCTGATACCTAAAGCATTGGTAATGGCATTGGCGATAGCAGCACTAATTGCGGGATGTACGGCTTCCGAAGCCTCTTTTGAACCATATGGGCCATTTGGATCATCGCTTTCTATGATGATGGAATCTATTTCGGGCATCTCCAGGACAGTGGGAAGCTTGTAGTCAAGAAAATTTGCGTTTATCACCTGTCCCCTATCCATCAAAAGCCCCTCTGAAAGTGCCTGTCCCAAGGCAAATCCAACGGAACCCTCTATTTGACCCTCCACCGACATGGGGTTTATGGCAAATCCACAGTCATGGGCCGCTACAACCTTCAATACCCTCACTTCTTTTGTCTCTGGGTCCACCTTTACCTCTGCAACAGCAGTACCATAACTGTAGGACCCTGTCATCTGCCCTTTCTGCTGTCCTCTCCTGGTCCAATCTCTTCCATATTCGATGTCAGGGCGGAAATGTCCAGACCCGAAAACTGGTGTGCCTCTCTGAAGGCCCTTTATTATAAGAGTCTTTATGGGTAGATGTTTAGCGGGGCTTCCCTTTACATATGCCTTCTTCTCATTCAATTCGAGATCTAAGATGTTTGCCTCGAGTTCCTCAGCAGCCAGCTCAAGGAGTTGCCTCCGCGCGTCTAAAGCCGCAGCTTTCACGGCATTAGCCGAGACAAATGTGGCGGACATGCTATAGCTTCCCGGGTCTAATGGCGTGAGTTCCGTGTCGGCTGAGATCAAATTGATGTCCTCCATTGCAAGGCCCAATTCTTCGGCCGCTATCTGAACCATCAGGCTGTCGTTTCCCTGTCCATTATCCGTTGTCCCCGTAAAGAGTGTTGCCTCTCCTACCTCGTTGAATTTCACATAGGCGGTGGAACCGGAACGAAATCCCATGTTAAATCCGCTGATCATGGAAGCGCATCCAATGCCTATGCCCCTGTTCGTGGATGGAATATACCATTTTTTTTTAAACTGAGATATCTCAATAGCCTGTGTTAGGGTATTCTCGATACCACAGCTTGTGACGCGGGAACCACTGTGGAGTTTTTCACCTTCTTTCACAAAGTTTTTAAGGCGAATCTCCACAGGATCCAGACCAACTGCTTCAGCCATCATGTCCAACGTTGATTCAAAGGCGAAAAAAAACTGCTGTACGCCGTGGCCTTTCATCGCGCCCCGAATAGGATTGTTTGTATAAACCCTGATCGCTTCGTAGCAGACATTAGGGACCTTATAAAGCGATTCAAGCATGGCATATGAGACCGAGATAGCAATAGGCCCTGTGCTGTTATAAGCCCCTCCATCTGCAATGACTCTTATTTTTGCAGCCATAAGGTCACCATCCCTATTTGCACCCATTTTTACGGTGACAAGCCAGGGATGTTTCTGCCGGGTCATCGCAAAGGTCTCTTCACGGGAATATGCGATCTTAACAGGCCTCCCGCTTTTAATAGAAAGCAAAGCAGCACAAAAATCAGCCGGAGACACTTCCGATCTTCCACCAAAGGCCCCTCCGATGTAGGATTTCAACACCCTAATATCGCCCATGGGCATCTTCAGGGTATTAGACAGTCCCTTCTGTCTTGTAAAGGGACTTTGATGAGGCATCCACATCATCAGCTTCTTTGAGATCCTATCAAAAGAGGCAAGAGAGGTGTAAGGCTCAATCTGACAGTGGGAAAGGGCATCTGTTTCAAAGGTTTCTTCAAGCACGAACCGGGAATCCTTTAATCCCTTCTCAACGTCCCCAAATTCAATGAGAACCTCTGAACTAATATTGTTTGGTGCATGCTCGTGAATCACAGGGGCGCCATCTTTCAATGCTTCAAGAGGATCAAAGACCGGTAAAAGTGGTTCATAATCCACAGTGATGAGATCCAGGGCTTCCTCTGCAACCTCCTCATCAACGGCAGCAATAGCAGCGACCTCCTCACCGATATATCTGACCTTCTTAATAGCGAGCAGGTATTGGTCCCTGCTGTCAGGGAATACACCATATTTTTCCGCGGGCGTATCCTCGCCTGTAATAACAGCCTTTACACCTGGCAATCTCCTCGCCATAGTGGTTTCAATGTTTAGGATCCTGGCATGGGGATATGGACTTCGCAAGATTTTACCGTGGAGCATATTGGGAAGTGAAATATCACTTGTGAATTTGGCCGCCCCTGTCGCCTTTATTAGGGCATCAATCCTCGGAACCCTTTTCCCTACCCATTGAGTACTTATCATTCTCACCTCGCTCGAAGAGAAAGAGCAGCCTAATTAAGGCCAAGATCCCTTGCGACAGCGATCAAGGCTCTTTCCTTGGAATGTCGGTCCACACATTCATATGCGATGTTGAGTTCTTCCTGTCCCTTATCAAAGACTTCCCACCTTTCACTCCATTTAAAATTCTTTTTTGCCTCTTCAAATGTTTTGTATTCTAAACGCATTGCAATCATATGAGATATCTACGTGAAAAATGGTGTTTTTTCACTGAAAACATTTTTCCCTGTGTCTCTAGTTGACAGATCAAAAATAAACACCTTTGCCAGTGCCGCGGTATTCTTTAGGTGGTAGCCGTTTTTCCACCGGCGACGTCCCATGCTCCCTTGATGGAAGAATGACAGTGGCCTCGGTGGGTATCGTGTCGTCTCCACGCTGGTTGACGCCGTGCGCCTCAATCTCCACACAGTGCTCGCCGTTTTCGTCCACGTACTTATCGATGACCTTGCCCTTAAACCATACCGCATCAGAAAGATAGACAAATTGCCGGTACTGTGATGAACAGGACTTCAGCCATGCCTCATCCCCCATCCAGTTGGTTAACAAATTGACCATCCAGCAGTGCCTCTGAACACCCACGTCATAGGCATATTTGGCCCCAACCCCTTTGGCGGCTGAGACCAGGTAGTGCACCCCATAGACCGGCTCCCATGAGCCGAGACCGGGTTCACGAAACGCCCAGGCAGGATGTTCTTTATATGCCTTGAGTTGAACAATATGAGCTCCCAATTGGACCGGTGCAGCACCGACACAGTAAGCGATCATATCGGTCAGTCCGAATATCCCCTTCACCACAGGCGGTAGCTCATCTCCCACATTCACGTCTTCCCAGTATCGGGTATTTGATCCACGTATCTCTTCAGCCAGGCAATCCCTATCCACCCTTTCCTGTTCTTCTGGGGTCCAGGGATGGGGTACTTCGATATGATCATATTTCCCCTTTCCCTCGGATGTCTGTTTCTTCGCTGTTTGTCTTTCGTATCTCACAAGAAGATTGTATCCCCGTGAAACCAGTTCTTCCCTCTGGTTCCAGTACTCAAACCTCTGATATTCGAATACCGTCTTGCCCGCGAATTTACTGGTTCGGACATCAAAACCCACAAATTGACACTTGGGGATTATTCTATCATTGACATAGATAGGTCGAAAAAACTCCCAGTCCGAGGCTGAGTGATCAGCGTGAATACCGGCCAACCCTTGCAGAACCCAGTGTGGAAACACGCTCGCCACCCAGGCCGGAGAGGCTATGAGCGCACCGTATTTTGTCCGTTTGGCATATTCCCCATCTCGATATAGAGGATTGGCATCCCCGATTCCGTTGGCGAAATTTCTAATAGCTTCGTAGGAGGCATTGCTGTTGAAGACGTTATTGACCCGAAGGTCCAACCCAATTCGATCCTCCCATTCGGTTATCCAGTCATCCGTTAGCGTAGCTTCTGCCAATTGGGCTGCCTGTTCGTCCTTTCTCATTGGTTTGGTCATTCTCTGCTCCTCAATCAGATAAGAAACACTCGGTTTTCAAATTTGCGGATCGCTTTCAAAAAATCACCTTCACCATCGAGATAAGCAGCCAGCACCTTTCCGCATTCAGTGCACCTTCTTTCTTTGACCGTCCCACTGGCCCTTTTCAGGATTTTCAATTCCGGCGCTGCCTTTTTCTCGCACCAGGGGCATATAACCTTCGGGTCCATAGATGTCTCCTTTTGAATTTCAATTCTCTCTTTTAATAATCATGGCACATGCCACTCGTGTACCACCGCATATGCTTGCAATCCCCTGCTCTTTATTAAGCCCCTTTAACGCATAGTAAAGGGTGACTAAAATTCTGGCACCACTCTCGCCCGTGGGATGTCCCAAAGCGATAGCCCCTCCATGTACATTTAACTTTGAGCGATCCCGACCCAGGACCCTTTCATTGGCCAATACCTGAGCAGCAAATGCCTCATTGACTTCGATGAGATCCATATCAGCAAGCACCATACCCGTCTTTTCAAGCGCCTTGGGTATGGCTCCCGCCGGTCCATTCCCCATATAGGCATTTTCAACGCCTACAGAAGAATATGCTACAAGGGAAAAATAAGGTTCCAGCCCGAGCGCCTCAGCTTTCTCTCGTGCCATCAAAATGAGACTGCTCGCTCCATCGCTTAATCCGCATGAATTTCCCGCAGTAACAGAACCTCCTTCTTTGAATGCCGCGGGCAGCCTTGTCAATTTCTCAAGAGACGTGTCTCTTCTTACCGGCTCATCTTCAGTTAGGACTGCTTTCGGTTTCTTCTTGGTCGGTGGAATGACAACTGGGATAATCTCTTCATCAAACCACCGTCCTGAGCCTTGGCTGTCTTATGATGACTGCCTAAAGCAAGTTCGTCCTGCTCCTGTCGTGATATCCCATATTTTTCAACCAGATTTTCAGCCGTGTTCCCCATGAGCATGTCACAGATAATGTCTCGGGTGTCATTCGAACCATCTTGTAAGACCTGATCGCCCATTCTGAAACCATCCCATCTGCCGGTCTTTAAGATATATGGAATGGTGCTCATGCTCTCCATCCCGACGATCATAGCCGTATTGATCTCTCCTAAGAGAATGTTCTGCGCACCAATGATTGCTGCTTTCATGCCAGAAGGGCAGGCATTATTTATAGTCACCGCATGGACCTCTTGGGGGATTCCCCCCATGACTGCGGCAATCTGTGCCGGGTTCGGGCCATTTCCTGCTTGACGGCAATGTCCCACAATAACCTCATCCACGTCTTTGCCCTCTAATCCGGCACGCTTCAGCGATTCAGAAATGACAATCGCGCCCAATTTGTGAACCCTAAAGTCTTTTAGCGTGCCCCCGAACCTCCCCATTGCCGTTCGACAGCCGCTCACACAGACCACATCATTAATCTTCATTACAATTCTCTTCCGATTTCAGAAATGGCTTTATAACCCTAAACTTAATGTCCTCTGAACTTGGGTTTACGCTTTCCCATAAAGGCTTTTACGCCTTCTTTGAAATCTTTGGTGCCCATACATATGGATGATAAATTCACGTCTAACTGGCAGGCAGAATCCAGGTCCATTTCCGGACCTTTATTTAGGGAGGTGATGGCTGCCCATAGGGCAACGGGAGATTTCTTGAAAAGATTATTGATTAGAAGATCTTTGCAACTATCCAAAAGCTCGTCAGGGCGAACAAGTTTGTGCACGATTCCCAAATTCAGTGCCTCTTCAGCCTTGATCTGCTCCCCAGTAGCCACATACCACAAAGCCCTTCCTTTTCCTATAAGCCTTGCTAACCTCTGACTACCTCCGTTGGCCGGAAAAACACCCATGTTGATTTCAGGAAATCCGAAGACCGCCTTGTTCGATGAGATTCTGAAATGACAGGCTAGGGCAAGCTCAAAGCCCCCACCCAAACAAAGGCCGTTAATGGCCGCCACAACTGGCCTGGCGAAATTCTCTATTTTCCATAGGGCCTCCCGAAGTTTCTTCATATAGGAGATGGACTTGACCAGATCCATTTCTAGATAGGGGACTATATCAGCCCCAGAAGAGAAGGCTTTATCTCCCGATCCTGTGATAATCACGCCCTTGATTCCATTCTGTTCCAGTTCATCAAAGGCGGCTGAAATCTCTTGTTCAGTGTGAACGTTGAGGGCATTAAGTTTTTGGGGGCGGTCAATCGTGATGATCCCCATCCCCTCCTCTTCAGAGACTACTATGTCCTTAAAAGCCATGTTGTTTCTACCTCCTTAAATGAGGAACCATGAGAGGCATTTCGCATGGGGGCATCTATTTCTTTGGTGGATAAAACACCAGTTTTGCCAGTTCGTCGTCATAAATGTGACCTTTGGCATATTGGCGTCGTAGTTCAATAAAATCTACCACACTTGATCCGGTGATTTTCTGACTATTGAAGGCATTAAAGCCTAACCAGGCCTCTGCATTCATATTCCAAGCCAGGCCGTATATTCCCGAAATCTTATTGGCATCCCAGAAAAATCTTTTCTTGATTCTCATGGTTTCCACGGCTTTCATCAGACAGAGCGGCATCAGATTAGCCAGCGTCCAGACCATATGGTTTACATATCCATCAAACCGACTGAAATCGGTGGTGAGCGTTTTGAAATAGGCCTTGGCTTCAGCCGCCTCATCCCCTGTTTTGAATTCCCCATAGACAATCTGACCTTCCCTTGTATACGTATCTGTAATGACAAAAGGGTTTGGCACCCAGTTTCCATCCGCATCTTTTTTTATGGGAACGGCCTTGGTTATCAGGCCCAGTCTCTCCATCTTATAGGCGCTCCACGGCTCATTGGATATACAGTTCCACATGGCCTGCTCCATGCTCAGATTCCAGTGCAGGAAATCCGTCGATCCACCATCCGGGACCGAACCATGGCGTGTGCCCGCCTGCCCGAGGTTGGCCGTATCAGCAGCCACAGTCAGGTCACAGGCCTGGCCGATCTCCTGCCCTCCGGCAATTCTCATTCCGTTACACCGGCATATCACCGGGGTCCGGCACTTGAGTATGGCATCCACCATCCCTGAAAATAGATCTATATAATCGGCATATTCCTTTGGTCTCTTGG
>DAOVAK010000755.1 GCA_030671095.1 Deltaproteobacteria bacterium
TTAACCAGAGATAGGTAAACACCTTATCCCTAGTAATTGACACTCTTAATATTGTTAGCCGAGAACGTCAACTCTTAATGGAGAAGGCATAGGTGTCAGCCCTTGCCATGGGACATAGTTTTCACATGAGGTAACTTTACCCCGCCTGTCGAAGCAAAGCGGAGATCCCGCCCCTGCGGGGCCACGTGAAATGCGCAACCTATTTCATCGGGGTGAAATTCCGTTCAGGACCATTTAACTGGGGCCCTACCCTGCACAAGGCTTAAATGGTGGAAAGGATATGATTAAGTAAATCGATGATACCGAAATTAAGTTTCAAGTCAATGGAGGGGGAACGTCCTTCAATCCTTCAATTGAAATCTCTCTAAATTGGGGGCATCCCTTGACGTTGGACATATGATCTTGAAATCCTTTGTTCACAGACGATGTGAGTTTTCGGATATCAAATGTCAAGGGCTGACCCCGTTTTTTGCGAATGTAACCCATCAAAAGGAAGGAAATTGGCAAGTCGTGTTAAGATGAAACAAGATGCGGATGCTTCATCTTCAACCATCGCAGAACATCACCCCGGAGACTTTTGACAAAACCTATGAGTTCATCTGCCTCGTCCTCTGTAGCGCCTCCCACATATTCGTATTCTACAATATTCCTCTTCTTTCGGCATGCCTCTAGGTACTCCGCATCATCTTTTCTCTCTTCACCGAGAATGAATGGCATAGCCTGGATCGTACGGTAATGTTGTAGCGATCTCTCTGCCCGGTAGCCTGAAGCATAAAGGAGAATGGTGCAAAGCTTAAGAGCAGCATTGTAAGCAATACCAAACCGCCAGTCAGAAGAAACGCGTTCTGTGGCATCAGATAGGTCGCGATCTACAATTTTGATCAGGTTTTCAATCTCTTCTGGGCTGGTCCTGTGCGGCCTTAGCCAACCATTATCCGCCCATTGCTGCAAGCTCATCTTCACTGCCCTTTACAAAAATCTTCGCTGACTCTAAAACGCGATTCAAGAAATGTTCACCGGACCGCTTACGTATCCTGTATTCCTTTGGGCTCAGTACATGCGGATTAATCTCACGACCGATTTTTTCAGAAATACCAGATAACCACCCCGACAGAGTTCTGAGTCCCACGCTCCCAATGACCATCAAGTCCACGTCACTCGCCGCCCCTTCCTGGGTGGTTGCCAGAGAGCCGAAGATAAAGGCAATGTGGACAGCCTTTTTATCTAAAGCCTTTTTCAGCGGCTCAACAATACCAGATGTCTTCAGCACTATATTGCGTATGTCAGGAAATAATGGATGCTCTTTATTTGCCCTGTAGTACAGGCGATTGCCTTCCCTCCTCGCCAATACCAGTTCCATCCTCAAAAGCTTTTGAAGCTCTTGGCGCACCGTGCCAATTGAAAGGCCAGCTCGCCTCTCAATCTCTCGCACATGTAGCTCCTTTTCAGAAAGGCCGAACAATAGTCGGAAGATCTCCGATCTGACCCTTGATGATAGTATTTCTGCCAGGATAGCCATGATTGAGTGTTTATACCATACAATTGAGTGGTTTGACCACTCAAAAATAACAATTCTTTCCCTTCTTTCGGCTAGGACCCAGGTGGGCACATCCTGCCAACTCTATGCTCTCTGGTCCACTTGGCTCGCCGTCTTGTCCCGCGCAGAGTCGCGGGGAGCCTTCTGGCGACGGCGGATGCGCCATGCTACTTTCGTGGACGTCAAGAGAAATGGGAATATTGAAAAGTGGATGAGAAACTTATAATTTTATGGGCGTCCCTCAACTCTAATTTTATGGATGGAGATGTAACTCATGCATATATCTTTTGTAATTCGAGAACGGCCTTTTCTTTGCCTGCAGTGGCTCCGTTCTCCTGCCACCACAGTTGGGTTTTGTTCCGCGGGACTCCTCTAACCCGCTGCTTATCCTTACAAATAGATA
>DAOVAK010000181.1 GCA_030671095.1 Deltaproteobacteria bacterium
GCCTTCATATGGTGACGAGCTCATATTTCCTATTCCCGAGGCCAAGCTTTTCGGCGTAACGGAGTTGTATGGTCCAGTCTATCTTGGGATAGAGTCCCCTAAATTTGTCCTCGCCCGCCCCCTTGTGGGAAGACAAACAAGAACCCTCCAACCCTACTTGACGGTTAACCATGTCTGCCGATGCCTGATCAATAGCCACCGGGTCCTTTGAGGCCATGATCCCCAGGTCCTGTACGATGGGTGCATCGCTGTGACCGTAGCAGTCACAGGCCGGGGAAATCTGGGTTAAGAAGTTGAGAAAGGCAGCGCGACCTTTTTTCCCTTTCAAAACGGCAAGGGTGTATTCCACCATCTTCTTCTGAAAAATGGGGATATCCGCATTCCACTGCACATTGATCGCCTTATTCTCACATATAAGGATGCATTCCCCACACCCCACGCACCTTTTGGGGTCAATCACTGCCTTTTTATTCTTAATGGAAATGGCTGATTGGGCACAATGTTCCACGCATTCACCGCAGGCGATGCAATTTTTCCTCTTTACCTTGGGTGACACACCAGAATGCTGCACCAGCTTTCCCTTCCTTGAGGCACACCCCATCCCGAGATTCTTAATGGTGCCTCCAAATCCTGATAGCTCGTGACCCTTGAAATGGGCCACACTAATGAGGACATCCGATTCAGCGATCTCTTTCCCTATGTACGCACTTTTGACATTTTCTCTGTTGATCCTTATAGCAGTGGAAGAGGCCCCTCTCATCCCATCCGCGATGATAATGGGTGCATTTACCACGGAATAGGCAAAACCGTTCTGAGTGGCCGTATCAAGATGTGAAACGCTGTTTCCTCTTGTTCCGGCATAAAGGGTGTTGGTGTCAGTTAGAAAAGGCGATGCCCCCAATTCCTTTATATGAACTACAATCTGGCGCAAAAAATTGGGTCTTATGAATGCCGTATTGCCCTTTTCACCGAAATGCATCTTGATGGCCACTAGATGGCGAGGACGAATGATACTTTTCAGATCCAACATATCGATGAGCCTCACGAGTTTTTCAAAGAGGTTTTCCTTTGTGGAGGCCCTAAGATCAGTAAAGTAGACTTGGGAGGTAGTCATCAATCATCTCCTTTTTCATAAAAAATAAGGGGCCTTTTTATCAAAAGCATGAATGCCCCAATGTAGCTCCATCTAGCGGATTATTTATGAAATTACACAAAAGGTCAATAATAAGGGCTATTGAGAGATTATGCATTAAACGGGTGAAGAAACCTGGTTTTTTGCGGGAAATGATATAAAGTATTATTGATTTACCCGTCAATACAATGGACGTTTGTCCTTTTTTCCGTTGACAAACAAAATCATCTTGGATTATTAACTTGATGCTAATCGCGGGTATTTACGGCCACACCAATCATCGATGGTCTTGGTGAAAAGTCCTTCCGAACCGGATCTCTTACAAGGGGAGAATCTGACCCTATGCCAAAAGGAAACTCCATTCCATCATGCCTGATCTTTTTGTCAATGCTGCTTGTACTGTCTGCATTTCCAGGGCAGGTGAACGCCCAGGCGGCCAGAAAGATTCTGAGCATCGAAGCGTATGACATGCTTAACACGGTTCCTGACACCTATTTGATCGATGTGAGAACGAGGGCAGAATACCAGTTTGTTGGACATCCCTTCAAGGCCTACCTTTTCCCCTATATGTTCTGGGCTGGGCATCTTGCCAAAAAGGACGACACATATACCTATCAACTGGGTCCAAATAACAAGGCGTTCGTGGAAGAGATAAGCAAGGTATTCAAGAAGACGGATAATCTTCTGATCATGGGCCGGGACGGCACAAGAAGTCTACTCGCTGCCAAGGATCTCATTGCTGCCGGTTTTAAGAATGTATTCGATGTGGTGGATGGTTTTGAGGGGCCTGAGTTCCCCACGTTTGGGGATGAGGATCGGCACAAGTTTTATCGCCAGCTCGCAAAGAGAAATAAGATACATGGTTTTGGACACCGCCAACATTATGGATGGCAGTGGTGGGGCCTACCCTGGACCTATGAAATAGATCCCAAATATATTTATCCCCCCGACCTAAAACAGCCCAAGAAATCGAAAAAGTGATGTAAGGAAGTTTATTTTGGGTGAGGAGAATTGTTATGGAATCAGAGGAGCTTATGGAGCTCATGAAACAGGTCGAAGAGAAAGGAATTGGCTGGGATAAGGTGGAAGAGAAGACAAAAGTATCCCATGATCTTTTGAAACTCTACGTCAATTCCGGCCCCGTACCTGTGACCATCATCAAAGGTTTGAAAAAAATCTTGGAAGAGCCGCCTCAGTAGTCCGCGGAAAGATTCCCCACAATCAGCCACGGGCCTCCCCCCTTAACCCCTTTCCCGGAAAGACCTCATCGAGATATTGTGAACCGCTATGGGTGCTGAGAATGGTGAGGGTGTGAACTTCTTTTATCATACCTGAAGGCAATCTTTTCACCGATAATCTCTTCAATTTCTCCCCTTACCTCATCACAGGGGGAGATCCTGTAGTGATCGTGGGCTTCGATGAGGAGTTCCTTACCCTGCCCCGCGTCCACTCTGAAGAGGACGGAACATTCGCCGGGAAATCTAAAGAAAATATCCCGGATCTGTTCCAAGACCTCTCTCGATATTCTTTGCAAATGCAGCCGGAGCTCGACGGCTTTTATGGTCCTCTGTCGGACGGTTTCCAGAGATTCGATTTCCTGGGCAATAATCTTGGCAGAAGTCCCATCCACCTCAGCGGTGCCGCCGATAAGCAGGGGTTCATCCCCTTTAAGAAGAAGGGAGTGGCTACTGAATACATCTGGGAAAAGGATGACCTCCGTGGATCCTGTTGGATCTTCAAGGCTCAAAATGGCCATCTTATCCCCCCGTTTCGTTCTTTTAATCCTGAGATTTTCAATCACACCGGCCACCTTCACCGGGGTTTTGTCCCTCAAATTGGTAAGACCCTCTATGGCACAGGTGGCAAAATCTCTTACAACCTTCTTGAACCTGTCCAGCGGATGCCCGGTGATGTAAAATCCCAAGGCCTCCTTCTCTTTTCTCAGTTTTTCCCTTTCATCCCATTCATCCAGGTCAGGAAGCTGCAGGAGACCGTTAGCTGCCGCATCGTCACCAGCCAATGATGCAAACATGTTCAACTGATTCGGGTCGTGACAAGCCCCACAAAAACTGATGACTTGGTCAAGGGCACCGAAAAGCCTGGACCTGTAAAGTCCTGTGAAATCAAATGCGCCGCATTGGATAAGACCCTCGAGCACCCGTCGATTCACCTTAGATCCATCCACCCTTTTGCAAAAATCCAGCAGATCCTTAAAGGGACCATCCTGGTCTCGCTCTTCAATGATGGACTCCACCGCCTTCAGGCCCACATTCTTCACCGCGGCCAGACCAAACCGAATCCCTCCTTTCACAACGGAAAAATCTGCTTGGCTTTCGTTCAGATCAGGAGGCAAAATTTCGATACCCATTTCGCGGCATTCCGCTATATTTTTGATGGTCTTGTCCTGGTTGCCCATATCTTGAGTAAGCAAGGCGGCCATAAACTGAACAGGGAAATGGGCCTTCAGGTATGCGGTTTGATAGGCGATCATGGTGTAGGCAACAGAATGGGATTTGTTAAAACCATAACCTCCAAACTTCTCAATAAGATCAAAGATGCGTTCCGCCTTGCGTCGATCCAGTCCATTTTTTGTGGCCCCCTCCAAGAACCGAGCCTTATGATTTGCCATCACCTCATGTTTCTTTTTTCCTATGGCCTTCCGCAACTCATCCGCTTCGGCCAACGTGTAATGGGCCAGAACCTGGGCAATCTTCATGACCTGTTCCTGGTAGAGGATAACGCCATAGGTCTCTTTCAGAATAGCTTCAAGCTCTGGGAAGACATACTTGATCTTGGATATGCCGTGTTTGCCCTGAATGAATTCATCCACCATGTTGCTCCCAAGAGGTCCCGGCCTATAAAGGGCCACCAAGGCGACCAAGTCCTCAAATACCTCTGGTTTGAGTCTCCTGAGCAAATCCTTCATCCCCGAGCTTTCCAGCTGGAAGATACCCGTGGTTTTTCCTTCTTGGCAGAGCTTATAGGTGGCTTCGTCGTCAAGGGGGATCTTTTCTATTTCAATAATTTGGCCGGAAGACTCCTCTATCAGCCTCAGGGTCTGTTTTATGACGGTTAGGGTCTTCAGACCCAGGAAATCGAACTTGATCAGACCCAATTTCTCGATCTGATTCATGGTGTATTGGGTCATGACTTCGTCATTGGTCCCTTTAAAAAGAGGGAGATATTCTACGAGGGCTCTGTCTGAAATGACCACGCCTGAGGCATGTGTTGAGGCATGCCTTGAGAGTCCCTCGAGTGAACGTGAAATCTTCAAAAGCCTTCTTTCGCTTTCTTGTCCCTCTTCCATCCTTCTGAGTTCCGGCTCGTCCTCGATCGCCTTTACCAACCTCACGTTAGGCCCTTCAGGGACGAGTTTGGCAATCCTGTCCACCTCTGCGTAAGGGATATTCAGACTTCGTCCCACATCTCTTATGACGGCCCTTGCCTTCATTGTGCCGAAGGTAATGATTTGGCAAACGTTTTCCCGCCCGTATTTCTCAGCCACATATTTGATGACGTCGTCTCTGCCGTTTATGCAAAAATCAATATCAATGTCGGGCATGCTAATGCGCTGAGGGTTTAGGAACCGCTCGAAGAGCAGACCATATTTCATAGGGTCGATGTCTGTGATATTGAGACAGTATGCTACCAGGGAGCCAGCCGCTGATCCACGGCCAGGGCCCACGGGGATGTGAGACCGCCGAGCATAGTCAATGAAATCGGCCACGATTAGGAAGTAACCGGAAAAACCCATCTTTGTGATGATATCAAGCTCAAAGTCGAGCCTTTCCCTGTACTCCGTCACCAATTCTGATGAGATGGCCGTCCCTTCTTCCTCCTCTTTCTGGGCCAGCCGTCCCTTGAGCCCCTTTTGCGCCTCCTCAGCGAGCATTTCTTCGAGGCTTCTTTTGTCAGGGACCGTAAATACAGGGTACTTATAATGGCCGAACTCCATCTCATACTGGCAACGGCGCGCGATCCCCACCGTATTGTCCAGGGCCTCGGTGTAGTCGCTTCCGTCTAAGGAGGATTCCATCTCTTGGCGGGATTTGAAGAAGAGTTCATTTGTGGAAAACTTCATCCGATTGGGATCATCAAAGGACTTGCCCGTCTGGATACAGAGAAGCACGTCATGGGCCTCCGAGTCCTCCCTGTTGAGGTAGTGACAATCGTTGGTCGCCACAAGGGGTATGGAGAGTTCATAGGAAAGTTCTTTGAGGATGCCGTTCACTCTTTTCTGCTCAGGCAGGTTGTTCGCCTGGAGCTCAAGGTAGAAACGCTCTTTGTCAAAGATAGAGGCCAGTTCAACCGCCTTCTGTTTTGCCTCTTCCATGCGGCCATTGTTAATGAGATAGGAAACGATCCCTTTCAGGCAGGCTGATAGGGCGATGAGACCACCGTTAAATTCCCTCAGAAGTTCCACATCCACCCGGGGATGGTAGTAAAATCCCTCCAAATGGCCAAGGGTGACGAGGCGGCTCAGGTTTTTGTAGCCTTCATCGTTCATCACCAGGAGGATCAGGTGATGAGCGTTGGGACCCCCATCTGGAGAAGGGGCACGATCCTGACGATGGCCCGGAGCCACGTAAATCTCGCAACCCAGGATGGGTTTAATGTCCATCTTTGCGGCCTGATCGAAAAGCTGTACCGCACCAAATAAGTTTCCATGATCGGTGATGGCGACGGCATCCATTGCAAAACGTTTGGCTTTATCTAGCAGTTGTTTGATCCTGATGGCGCCGTCCAGGAGACTGTATTCCGTATGCACGTGGAGATGGACAAAAGATGAGTTATCGGTCACGTTTTTCCCTTCCTGTGACGGGTCAAAAAGGTAAGTGATTAGTAACGTTCAAAAGAGTTGGCACAATCTTTTGAACCACCAAGTTTTAGTATGATAGTCGATTCTCCGACAATGCCAATCTCCTCCCTCCGGGGCGTAGGCCCTACGGGCCGGAGGCAAGGTGATATCTATTTTGCTCCTTGCCGGTGGTCTGATCTTTGAGACTTTGAGAAAGATTTCCTAAGTAATAACGGGACATTCTGCGATTAGT
>DAOVAK010000091.1 GCA_030671095.1 Deltaproteobacteria bacterium
CACCACAGCTCCCATACCAAGAACACCGGCCACATAGAAAAAGGGGCCAAAATTGATCTCCTCTGCAAAAGCCCGAACTGGTAAGAGTCTAATGAAAGGCAAAAGACAGACCAACGCCGCGGCGAGCGCCACCCAGGCCGGTGAAATACCGTGCAGAAAATCGGTTCCCCATAAAAGTAATGTCCCCGACAAAATGAGTGCCAAAACCCGCTCACGGTCGCTCAATGGTGCTGGCGGCCTATGGCGAACCTCAGTGGCAGGGCGGGGTCGGTCGGGAAACAAAAAACAGGTTAATAAGACAATGGCGAGTCCTTTCATGAAACCAAGCACCGGATAGTGCAGTTTTAGATAATGGCCATAGGTAAACGTAACGTGATAGAGACTCTCGGATGCGCCGATGAGTATCATATTTGCCACATTAGATGGCAGAACCGCACACGAAGGCACAAAGCACCCCAGAGTTGCCGCGATGACCATCCCGTTACGGCCAGGGCTGCCCTTTGAAAAGTCTAGGCGTTCGGCCATTGCAACCACCATCGGAACTATTAGCACCACCCGTCCCATGGTCGATGGCATAAAAAAGGAGAATACCATTGTAACCAGCACAACAGCGCTGATCACGCTCACATAGCTCTTGCCCAAAACCGCCAACAACCGATGAGCCAGTCGCTGCCCAAGTCCAGTATGTTCCACAGCGAGGGCGAGGACAAGCCCGCCGAAGACCAACCAAAGCGCTGGTGAATGAAAACCAGAAAAAACCACCGTTGCCGGCGCCAGTTTCGAGATCATTGCGAGGAGGAGGAAAATCAGCGCTGTCAGATATTCAGGCAGGGGACCCGTTGCCCAAAAACCTATGGCGAATAGGACCAGGGCAGAGGTCCGCATCAACTCCCTGCTTAGGGCTCCAGCCGGCGGCGTGAAATAGAGTATGACTGCGCCCGTCAGGACCAGTCCTGCAGTTAGTCGTCTAAGTGTTCCCATCGCGTTGTTGGAAGTATTTTATTGATCCCCTTTCTTTCCCGAATCGCAAGTGGCAACTGCGCATGCTCCGGTTTCAGGGGACCGAGAGGTTATGAAATCACGGTTGTCCAGTCGCCTTTCCGATAATCCTTGCAGTGTTCCATAAAGCCCAAATGCCTAACTTGGGACGACCATTGCCTTCCGTTGACACATCAAAGGACTTTATCCTATGGTAGCTTCACGAAAAAGGGAATTCTTATTGGTTTGGCTGGTTATATTCGCCTACGCATATTAAGGGCCAGCCTGAACTCAAGACTGGCCAAAATTCCTGAAGGCTTTAGACGGAGGTAATGCGTGTAAAAGGATAAGGGGTCGACTGCTAAAAAGTCAAGTCATCGGTTGGCCAGCATGTCGATATTCAGACCGAGGATTTAACCCCCTTGATTCTATCCCTCAGGCGTGAGGGTAAGGATAATAACAAGCCGTGGCCCAAGTGGAGTTGCCCAATGAGGCCGTTTACAAGGGCTTAGAAAGGAGACATTTATGGACTCAAGTGTGATCTACGAATCAAGAAATGCAATTTGTTACCTGACGCTTAATCGCCCAGAGGTGTTCAATGCCTTAAATCTCCAGCTGGTTCGGGATCTGATCTCGGCACTAAGACGGGCAGAGTCCGAATCAGAGGTGCGGGTAGTCATTCTCAAAGGGGCAGGACGGGCCTGGTGTGCTGGCGGAGATCTGGAAGAGTTGTTGAAACTCACACAGGGGAGTGCTAGTGAAAGGCGGGCCTATCTGCTGGATTTCAAGGCCATGATTGATACAGTCAGGGGCATTTCCAAAGCGGTAATTGCAGCGGTCCATGGGGCTTGCGTAGGCGGGGGAAATGAACTGAACATTGCCTGCGACCTGACCATTGCCTCGGAAAAAGCCAAGTTCGGTCAGGCAGGACCCCGCGTAGGCTCCGTACCAGCATTCGGTGTCCCACAGAACTTGCAAATGCTCGTGGGCGAGAAGCGTTCCCGTGAGATCACATACCTTTGCAGGCTTTATACGGCGAAGGAGGCGGAGGCCATGGGTTGGATTAACAAAGTTGTGGCCCCAGAAGAACTTGACCAGGAAGTAGAGACCTGGGCTGGGGAGATATTGGACAAAAGCCCCACAGCCATTGCCCTGGCCAAGAAAATGCACAATGCGTACTACGATCTTCTTTCCTCAAGCGCTGAGATTGGTGTGGAAATGTTGACCTTTTTCTGGGGTACCGCAGAGGCGAGAGAAGGTATGCTTGCTTTTAAGGAGAAACGGCAGCCCTTATTTAAACCATAGGAGAAAGGCTTTATTTGCAGCTTTCTATTTCGCAAAGGACGCGGCCCCTTAGAGGGTCTCAGCACGTACTAACATGGATTATTCTTGATAGGAGGAGGATGGAAATGAATGGGGAACTTGCAAAATTTGAGATTGGTCGCAAGTACATGAGTCCTAGCAGGACCCTCACAGAGGCGGACCTCAATCAGTTCAATAACGCTTGCTGGTCAGTTGCGGAGTTGCACACAAACGAAGAATTTGCCAAGCAGACAATATTTGGAACCAGGATCTTTCCGGGAGCCACTATGCTCGCCATATCTCTGGGGCTCGACTGTATCGGCGATTTCAGGCTGGCACTCCGGGGAGAGGGTAGGCGCCTCATGGCATTACTGGAATTTGAGTATGTCAAATTCTTTGCTGCAGTAAAACCAGGCGATACAGTTCATCTTGAGACTGAGGTTCTTGAGGCGCGTGACACGAAGAAAGCCTCTAGGCAAGTGATGCGAATCAAGGATCGCCTCGTGAATCAGAACGGTGATCTGGTGCAGGAAGACGTGCGAAGAAGTCTGGTTGGTAAAATATAGGCTGGATGCAGTCCCACCGTCCTCTAGCCGGTTCCCCTGAATCTGGGGAAGAGCAGGATGAGCAACAATGAGACAAAGAGGCAAATGCCCCCGGCTATGGCAAGTGAAATCGGGACCGCCAGTATCCCGGACAGCAGGGCTGAACCCATCAAGGCAGCTATAAGGAGTCCCCGGCGATTCACCCTGTCAGCGACCACACCGTCAATAACAGGGAAAATATCATGGTGATAAAGCGGCATGAGCCAACGATGGTCAGCCACAGGGGGGAGTGGGTCAATTCGTTGGTCAGCCACAATATGGCGGCGACCTCCATAAACTCGCCGGCGTGTTCGACGACGGAACCTGACCATATCAGACGAAATGGAAGACCAAAGATGTCATCCCGAGTCAGATCCGATGCTTTTTTGCCTTCTGATGGGCCATTGGTGGGCGATCCTGGCCAAGTAATTATTGACACGGGTATGAATTCCATCCTAAAAGCATAACGACTGAAGTCACCTCGTCCCTAATCAATAAAACATGACTCTATTCTTTTTCTTGACCACTCTTTCATGGCGCTCCAAAGGCCTTTTGAGGTAAAAATAGCCAAATAGTTTCTGAAAACACTGGAGGATCAAAATGAAAATTGACATCTTTAACCACCTCTTCCCCCGGACTTATTTCGACAAGATGATAGAAGTGAGCCCCAAGTTCAGGGATATGGGCAGACGGGTTGGTGAAGTGCCGGCACTGGTGGATCTGGATGCCCGATTTCGGGTCATGGACCAATTTGATGACTATGTCCAGGTGATCTCTTTGGCGGGGTCGCCCCCTTTGGAGGTATTGGTGGGTCCGGAACTCACTCCGGAGCTGACGAAACTGGCCAATGACGGCATGGCCGAACACGTGGCCAAACATCCGGACCGCTTTCCCGGATTCGTGGCCTCGTTACCCATGAATAATCCTGATGCGGCCATGGAGGAGATGGACCGGGCCATTAAAGACCTCAAGGCGGTGGGCGTTCAGTTCTTTTCTAACGTAAATGGTCGCCCACTGGACCTCCCCGAATTCAAGCCGTTGTTTGAAAAAATGGCCGGTTTTGACCTTCCTATTTGGCTCCACCCTGCACGAGGGGCCAATTTCCCAGACTATCTAACGGAAGAAAGATCCAGATACGAAATCTGGTGGACCTATGGCTGGCCTTATGAAACCAGCGCAGCCATGAGCCGAATTGTCTATGCCGGCTATTTTGACCGGTTTCCCAATTTGAAGATAGTCACACACCACATGGGAGCCATGATTCCCTATTTCGACGGTCGCATCTGTCCGGGGCGGGATCAGTTGACCAGCCGTACCGTAGATGAAGATTACATCACGAGTCTCAAGCAACTCAAGAAGAGACCCGTCGAATACTTCAAGATGTTTCTGGCCGACACAGCTCTTATGGGATCGCTATCAGGGACCAAATGCGGTTTGGAATTTTTTGGTGTGGATCATGTCCTTTTTGCCTCGGACTGCCCTTTTGATCCGGAGAAGGGGCCGGGATATATCCGAGAGACCATCAAGGTGATCGACGGCCTTCCCATAAGTAAAGCGGAGCGCCAGAAGATCTATGAGGGTAACGCGAAAAGATTGCTTAATCTCTAGAAAGCACTGTCTAATATCAGGTATCGTGTAATTGCTCGAATAGAGCAGCCTTTTTTCTTTTCGAACATTGTTCTAGGGGCTGCGCACAACTCTGAAGCGGAAATGATATGCCCTGGGAATAGTGATTAGGAAGAATGGGATCCACGGCTTGCACAATCGGTGGTAGAAAGATCTTGACATGGGTATCAGGGCGTTATAGATGTCTAACGACTAAGGTCAGACCGCCGGATAGCAAATCATAGAGGAGGAGAATGCAAACTTTCAGATCAGTAAAAAAACTCCCCCTTCCCATTGAAATTCAAAAACAGCTCTCCAACGCCATCAACGATGGGGTTTACAAACCGGGAGACAAACTTCCCTCTGAGAGAGAACTGGTGAATCAATTCCAGGTCAGTCGTGTCACCATCCGAGAAGCCTTAACCAGCCTACAAAATGCAGGGCTTATTACCATCCGGCGGGGCATGAATGCAGGCACTTATGTGACCGAGCCGAGCCCGGCTCCCATCACGAAGACTATAGAAAATCTAATAAGCTTTCAAAAGCTCAGTTTTGTCCACCTGGTAGAGGCACGGCTCTACTTAGAACCAGAGTCGGCAAGGGCGGCTGCATATCTACATACGGATGCCGATATCGCAAGAATGAAGCAACTTGTTGATCAAGCAGAAGAGGCCGCAAATGTCTCCTGGAAGGAGGCGCGGCGCACCAACATCCAATTTCACTGTGAGATTGCCAGGATCGCACAGAATCCGATCATCCTCTTTATTATCGAGTCCATCTCGCAGGTCTACGCGGATTATTTGATCGAAGTGACGGTGACCAAGTTGGAAAAAAAGACCATCCTAAAGCATATCAATGAACATCGTGCAATATTGACGGCCATTGAAAAGGGGGATGGAGATGGGGCCTCTGAGAATACAAGGCACCATCTCATGGAAACCTACCGGGCCTATTCGAGCATAATAACTGAAGTCCAAGATCAGAGCCTGGAAGACCGCATATCACGGGTTTTCCAGCGAGGAATCAGAGATTCCTGGAAGTAGAGGACCAAGTTTCCTTAAAATCCACATCCAAACCCATCGAGTGTTTACTTTTCTGCTCCGCTTAAGGCGGCCGTTCGAAAGAGGCAATGGACGTTATTTTCAACAACAAACTCATTAAAAGGAAAGGAGGACAAAATGGATAAGCATATTTGGACCAAGGTATGGTTAGGGATCCTTGTGGTTTCGTTAACAGTGGCGTTTTCCATGTTAAACATGGGGGGGGTAGCTTCAGCGAAGCAGTGGCCTAAAAGTCTTACATTGACCACCCCACCGGCAGGTGCCACGCTTTCCGTTTATGGCATGGGTATCGCGAAAATCGTTGAAGGGGCTCTCAAAATACCCACAGGGCCTGAAAATGCAAAGGGTTCCTTCCCGGCTGCCATGCTTCTTGTCAAGGGCGATGCTCAACTGGCAGCCATTACCGCCTGCGAAAAAATTTACGGTTTCTATGATAGGAGTCCGTTCCCCAAAGGGTCTTCGAAGATTCTGAGAGGTATTACGTTTGGTGAATACAAAGCGGTGGGGCACTGGATCGTACGGGCAAAATCAGAGTTCCAATCTATACCGGACCTGAAGGGGAAAAGGGTTATGTGTGTAAGACCGGGACAGGCCCTCTATCAGGACAACTGGAAAGCCACCCTCGCTGCCTATGGAATGACGGAAAAAGATATCGTTGCCAAACCGGCCCTCGGACAGCGTGACGCCTGTGCTGCCCTGAAAGAAAGACGTACGGATGCCTTTTTCCATCACAGCGCCGCTCCCGGACCGGCCTTCATGGAACTGGCGCTCACCACGCCCATCCGAATCGTCCCCCTGAGCGACGAGGCCTACAAAGAGGTGAAGAAAAAATGCCCATGGGTCTCCCCTATCGTGGTTCCTGCCGGCACTTATAAGGGACAGAGTAAAGATACCCTGCAGACCTCTACCTTTTCAGGGATTGTGGCCAGGAACGATTTACCTGACGATCTCGTCTACAACATAGCCAAAGCGATCCATGAAAACATGGACCAGCTAAGGTCTGTACACAAGGCCTTTACGAAATGGACCATGAAAGGACTGGTCAACGGACCCGTTACATGTCCCTATCACGCAGGAGCCCTCAAGTATTACAAGGAAAAGGGGCTGGTGACACCGGAATCCTTGAAGACACATGAAGAGTTGCTTGCGAAGTCGGGACAGCAGCGTTAACCATCGGGTGAGATATGTCTCAAGACAAAACCCAAGAGGCAAAATACCGACGGTATAAGGGGGTCATGGCTGGGGCGGTTTCCGTCCTGGCCGTGGCCTTCTCTCTGTACCATGTGGCCTATATCGCGGGATTGTTGGACGCGGTGAAGATCTTCCTGGATACGCCCCTTCACCTATCGATACACATGGGCTTTATGCTCGCCCTGGTTTTCCTCATAGTTCCCGCAGGCAAGAAGGCGTCTAAAGAGAAGCTGCCGTTTTATGACGTGGTCCTGGGAGTGCTGGGTGTCGGGTGGAACCTCTACATTCTTATTAACTATTATGCGCTGTATGAGCGGAGTATGACTGGGTACCTGGCCTTGCCCGAAGCCATCGCATGCTGCATCAACATTCTGATCGTCCTGGAAGCAGCCAGGCGCGTCCTGGGATTAACCATACCCCTAGTAACCGCTTTTTTCATCGCTTACACCCTGACCTCCCAATATATGCCCGGATTCCTGTTCTCCAAGGCCCATAGTTGGGATAGGGTGGGTCATTATATCGGTCTCTTCGTCAGTGGGATGTACGGCAACACCCTCAACATATCGGCTACCATTGTCGTCTCATTCATACTCTTTGCCCAATTTCTCTTTGTAACCGGGGCCGGAGACTGGTTTATAAAGGTGGCCCAGGCCTTGCTCGGGCACGTGCGGGGAGGCCCGGCAAAAGTCGCTATCATGGCCAGTGCATTTATGGGGACACTGGCAGGCAGCGGTATGGCCAATGTGGCCACCACGGGTGTCTTCACAATACCGTTGATGAAAAGGACCGGCTACAAGCCCTACTTTGCCGGAGCTGTGGAAGCGGCCGCCTCCAATGGTGGGCAGATCATGCCTCCCGTGATGGGAATAGCCGCCTTTATCATGATAGATTTCTTAGACATGCCCTACAGTAAAATCATAACGGCTGCCGCTCTGCCTGCTATGGCTTACTTTTTGGCCCTATTCCTCATGGTGGATCTGGAGGCAGCTAAGGGAGGCATTCGGGGGATTTCTCGAGATGAATTGCCCGGGATCAAAGAAACATTGATGGAAGGATGGCAGTTCATTGTCCCACTGGTCTTGCTGCTCTTTTTACTGGTGGGCTTGCAATATTCTCCTCCATACTCAGCTCTATTTGCCACCGGATCGCTCATTATCATTGGCCTTTTCAATAGGGCAAACAGGATCAACCTCAGGAAGATATATCTGGCGCTAAAGAACACCGCCGTGGTGATGATGATGATGGCGATTATCCTCGCCCTGGCCGGTATCATCATAGGGTGTGTTCAACTGACTGGCTTGTCCTATAGACTTTCCATGGGGTTGGTGAACCTTGCTGGCGGTTCCACATGGTTGTTGTTGGGGCTGACGGCTGTAGCCAGTGTTCTTCTGGGCATGGGGATGACCACCTCGGCGGTTTACATCATGCTGGCTGTTCTCGTGGTCCCGGCGCTCAATGAGGTGGGGTTCATCCCACTGGCCACCCATTTCTATGTATTCTACTTCGGTGTCTCGGCCCTGGTCACTCCACCCGTATGCCCCACCAGCTTTGTGGCGGCGGGGATTGCTGATTCGGAACCCATGAGAACGGGATTTACTGCCGCACGTCTTGCCATTGTGGGTTTCATCGTTCCAATCATATTCATTTTTGATCCGGCGCTCCTGTTGGTAGGCTCGGTCA
>DAOVAK010000031.1 GCA_030671095.1 Deltaproteobacteria bacterium
TTGGAGGAATTTCTAAGTTCCAAGGGTCACGATGTGCACACGGCCTTGGATGGGCCAACGGCCATAAGCAGGTTTCAAGAAGTGAAGCCTCAGCTCGTGTTTCTCGATATGATCATGCCCGGGATGGGTGGCTTGGATGTCTTAAGAGAGATAAAAAAAATCGATCCTGGCGTCACGGTTATTATGGTTACGGTCGTAACCGACCATGAGCAGGCCAAGGAAACTATTGAGCTGGGAGCTTACGATTATATTACCAAGCCTGTAGACCTCAATTATCTGGAAAACATCATGATGGTGAAGTTATTGGAATGACCCTTTTCGTTTGCAAGGGTGGATATGACAAAAAGTGAAAATGAGGGAGAGGGGCGAAAAAAGAGCTTGGAGATCGTCCTCAAATGCGACTCCGTTGGAAGTCTTGAGGCCGTGATATCGAGCTTAAAGTCTTTGGAGAATTCTGAGGGGGACGTCTTACCGATTCACACTGGAATTGGGGCGATCAGCAAGTCGGATCTACTCATGGCCCTCACTGGAAGCAGACTTGTGGTAGGGTTTAATGTGAGCTTGTTGCCCAAAATGCAGCAATTGAGTAGAGAAAAGGGCGTGGAGATCCGTCTCTATGAAGTCATCTACAAATTGACTCAAGATCTAAGCAAGATAGCCAGAAGTTTGATTCGTCGGGAGGAGGAAAAAGAGATAATCACTGGAAAGGCCAAAGTGATCGCCTTATTCAAAAGCACCCGCAAGGGGATCATTTTGGGGTGCGAGGTTCTGGAAGGAGCCCTTCTCCAGGGGAAAAAATTCCGGATTATCTCCGCCATGGGTCCGGTCTATTCAGGGAAAATAGAATCGCTTCATATCGAACAGGATGCAGTTAAGGAGGCCAAAACAGGTCAAAAGGTTGGCCTGAAGATTTCAGATTTCAAACGAGCCAAGAAAGGAGACTTGGTCGAAACCTACGAAAAGCTAAAGTCGGAAGCAAGTGCCACCTGGCATCCCAAAGGGCGTGTTTACGTGATTTCCTGATCCGGTTAGCCCCTTTTTCATGCCTCAGATACTAAACGGACTTCCTTGCTCCCTCGAGACACGGTTTTTATACTGTTATCTCTCTTCAGGCGCTTATTTGCTGCAAATAGTCCCTCAGATTTCCCCTCACATAGTCCATAATTTCAGGTTCCCGCCTGTATCTCTCCACATCCTGCAATATAATCATCATCTCTTTGAGGGACCTTTCCGCCAAACCTTTTCCGAGCAGTTTTTGCATCCTCATGATCAACAAGAAGAGCAGCTTGTTGAAAGAAGACGACAAGACCAATCTACCTTCCACAGCTTTCTCTTTCTCGGCAAATCGTTTAGATATTTGTGCGACGGTGCCTGCCTGATAATCTTTTGACAGATCGAGGCTACGCAGGAGCTCTTTGCTCTGACCACTCAATTCATTTAGACATTTATCCAGGATACTCTCAAACCTTTTGCCCACCTCCTTACGAAAGTTGGTCTCGAGAATCCTCAACAGATCAAGATAGATATTAACGATTTTGGTATAATCCACTTCACTCCCCACTTTCCCATCCTGTGCGGATATGAGAGTAATGAGATCAAAGCAGAGGAGAAGGTAGAGAGTTTTATACACATCTTCTCTTGCCTGGCCTTTTGATTTTATCATCTCACCTACGGTTTTCTGCCCATCGATCATAGAAAATATGGTGAATTCGAAGGGGCTCAGTGGAATAATGGCCTGGAACTCATTGGCCCCCTCGGAAAGGGTGTATACGGCATCATCTCCTGGGATATGTCTTTCAAAAGTCTTTAGGTCTTCTATTAATCTTATCGTATCGAGAAGTAGTTGGATCATGTTGTAATCTATGAGATTATTGGGAAGGATGCTAAAATCAACTTCATGGAATTTCAGATCTGCATTGTCCATCTTAAAGGCAGCTGCAAGCGCATATTTGACCTTTATCTCAACGAACTTTTCCCAAACGGCTTCTGATATAAGCCCTCTCTCAAGGAGCGTTTTGCCCAGGGATTGAGGGTCCTTTTCCCTGATTTCCTCCAATTGTTTCAGTTGACGCGGATCCAGTCCCTTTTTTGCCGCAATCTCCCTCAGAAACTGTCTGCCCTCATCAATACCTTCGGCGTATACCACATTCCCCTCGTCTAAATAGATTCTTATGGTCCGCAGTTTGTCTCTGACAACAACCTCCCCGCTCATGCCATCATAGTAAAGCCTGAGTAACTCCCTGGAGAGAACAACCTTTTTTGGATTCAGACCGAAATTCATTACCTACAGAAACTCGTTCCTTTGGCTTACCCGTTGGAAAGATCTTATATGGTGTCCCTTCAGCCCCAGCTTTATCATCACCAGGGATTGATCAACACCTTGAGATACAGGTCACCCCTTTGTCCATTTTCTATTTTTCTCCCCAACCCAGTCAGACGCAGGACGGTCCCATCCTTTACCCCGGGGGGAACCGTTATCCTGAATGGCCGCTTTTGAAAGCCTTGAGGGATATTCACCAGCTTGCGTGTGCCAAGCTCCGCCTCTCTGGGGGTGATGCTGATTTGACCATAGATGTGGGGATCGTCTGTTGACCCCATGGTCCGAATGACCTGTAGTCGAGGCGTCTTCTTCTTTGACGTTGCACCCCGCAACTTGCCGCTTACCCCTAATTCCGGAACCTTCAAGAAGAGTTTCAAGAGAATAATGCCAAAGACAAAACCCCCGATGTGCGCCCACCAGGCTATGCCACTTATCTGTCCATGGGTTCCTGCCGCGCTTAGGAATTGTATGAAAAACCATATTCCTAGAAAGAAGAACGCAGGAATTTCTATAAAGTAAGGTATGAAAAATATGGGAATGAATGTAAGAATTCTTGACCGGGGGTACAATATGAGATAGGCCCCCATGACTCCCGCAATGGCTCCGCTTGCACCGATCGTTGGAATTTGAGAGTGCCAGTTCGTGAAAAGATGGCATAGTCCCGACGCCCACCCGCAAAGCAGATAGAATATAAGATACCTTATCGACCCTAGACGATCTTCCACATTGTCGCCGAATATATAGAGGGACCACATATTGCCAAGCAGGTGCCAGAACCCCCCATGAATGAACATGAATGATAGAAGGGCAAAGGCCTGCTTCCCAAAACTGAAATGTGCAGCGATCTCTGGCACTGAGTAGCGCGCTGGAACAAGTCCATAGTTTAAAATGAATTGATTCAGCCTTGATCCCTGCCCCAACTCCCAAAAAAAAATGAGCACGTTTAGGATAATAATGGTGATATTGACGATCGGGTAATTCTTGGACTGAATTGTGTCACGAAGGGGTATCATGGGAGGCTCTAAATGTCATTGTTATGATACGTTACTTTTTCTTCCTAGCCAGGCGGTTCAGAAAAAGGACCAGTAGAAAACCGACAGCCATCAAGAACAGGGCCAGTGTCACTTCATTGTCCCACTGCGAAGGGAGGCCGTTTACCTGTGTGACGGGGGCTATATTTCCGTAGGCCTCTACTCTGCTCTTCAATGTCTCTTTCCAGGGCCATACCTTTCTTAATGACCCGAGCATTAAGCCCGTTAAGAGGGCTATGGTCATATCGCGGTGTCTTCTCAAAAGCCAGTAAAGGAGGCGAGAAAAAGCGAGCAATCCAAAGGCCGCCCCTACAGCCATAATGAAAAGGGGGAAGAGATCCCTATTGTTTACCGCCTCAAGGGCGTAGTGATATTTTGCCAGGAGCAGCAGGATGAAGGCGCCAGATATGCCAGGAAGGATCATAGCGCAAATGGCAATGGCCCCGCTCAGGAACAAAAACCAAGGTGTATTGGGTGTGGAAACAGGGACCATGCCCACCAAGAAATAGGCGCCCACGGTGCCCAACAACATCCATATTCCGTTGGAAGCATTCAGCTTGGAAAGATGCTGACTTACCGTGAATACGGAGGCGAGTATAAGGCCGAAGAAAAATGACCAGATGAGTACGGGCTGATTCTGAAGGAGCCAGCTTAGGATTCTGGCCAGAGAGAGAATCGCCATGAAGATGCCCAGAAGCACTGACATAAGGAATTTCCAGGAGACATGCTCCAGGGCCTCCTTTATCCTCGATGAGAAGAGTAGTCTCAGGAATTTCAGATCAAACGATCGAATGGCCTTGATCAATTCCTCATAGATACCCAGGATGAATGCCATGGTGCCGCCTGACACCCCCGGCACCACATCAGCCGCACCCATGCAGAAGCCTTTAGCGGTGATTGCAATATAGGACATGGTAGAACGATTGCGCATGACGAACTCTCACTTTCCGCAAGACCGGGGCACTTTGTCCCGTTGGCGTTCTGGCGTATTGGGGTGGTGGAGTGATGCATTTTTAGCGATAATATAAGAACGGCTTTGCCCCCCATTACTCCGGTACGCCATCACTCCATTACTCCTCTATTCCATCATTCCGGTTGATGTTCCTTTCGGAGCAGATCCAGGATTGTTTTTACCGGATTAAAGGTTCTGATGGGGACCTCCACAAACACGGTATTCCAATACGCCATTGAACCATTCCAGAGTCCTGGAAGCTCCAGGGCCTTGAGCTCCCTCCCCTCCTTAGATTTCACGGAGATGAATCCAGAGCCGGGATCCACAAACTTCATCAGATCAAAAGGCTTCCCCATGTAATCACGAACACCACAAACGAGATCGACTGGGTTAAAGTGTGTGGAAGACTCCCAAACACCCCTCTGTTCGGCTGATTCCATGTCCACCTGAGAGGACTCCACGATCTGAACAGAGGTGCTCTTATCTGCATGTTCCACCCAGAAGGGCCCTCCCCCTGGCTCCCCCTCATTCTTGACCATCCCGCATACCCTCAAAGGTCTGTTCAATCTGGAGACGAGGTAAGCGATTCTATCTTCCCTTGAACCCTGCTCCACCCCTTCAGGAGGAATAATGGAAAGCCTATCCCTGATGAACCCAAACGTCTCTTCTATGTATCGGTCCCCCGGATCCCTTGTCGAAAACCTCTCAATGCATCCGAATATCTCTTTTTGCAACTCTATGAGATGGCCGCCCAAGGCCTTTTTGAAGATGTATGTCTCCTGTTTGAGCCTGTCAGGAACCACATTGTCTATATTCTTTATAAACACCAGGTCTCCCCTTAGCTCGTTGAGGTCCTCCAAAAGGGCCCCATGTCCTCCTGGCCGAAATACCAACCTCCCATCCTTGCCTCGAAAAGGTCTGTTGTCCAGTTCCGTCGCTACGGTATCTGTTGAAGGCTTTTGTACAGAGAATGTTGGTTCAAATCTGACTCCCGATTTTTCATAATTATCACGGATTCTTCTTAAATGCTCTTTTACGGTCGCTTCATGCCCTGGGGAGACGGTGAAATGGACTCGAGCAAGCTTGTTATTATCTGTGGTATATCCCGTGGCCTCTACCAGCTGTTCTTCAAAGGCGGTTCGGGAGGTCTCGGGATAGCTGTGAAACTTTATGAGCCCTTTTGGGATGCGCGAAAGGTCGAGACCTTTTGGAGAGAGGACATATTCTAAAATAGGCCTGTATTCACGTTTAGAGATGAGGGCTTCGGTATCCAGGCGGTCTCTTGACATGGCCGATTCTAGATCATCGTAAAAGGCAAATTTCTTTATACCCTCGACAAACGCCACATATGCCCCATGATCAGGCTCATTCTTCTCCGCCTCAGTCCGGCCCTCATTCTCATCAATCTGATCGTATCGGTTATTGAAAGCGATCAGGGATTTAAACATGCGGGTGGCAGCCCCCGAGGCTGGGACAAATTTCATCACCCTCCCTGCCAAAGCAGCCGCGGGAAGCGTCTCGTTTAACCGAGCCAGATCCGCCTCTTGCAAGACCTCAATCCCGTCCCCAACAGTACAGGGTCTCAGTAGCCTCGTATAAGAGAAACCGTTGCGGAAAGTCTCGAGCTGGGAGATGACTTGTTCCGGAGTCATTCCTCTTGCTTCAATCTGCTCTACATCCTCGTCACTAAGTGCCAATTCAGCCATCTCTTGCTCGCCCCTCAAAGAATGCCCCGACATTCCTATTTGACTGTTTGGGAAATGAAGCTCCCTGGAGTCCCGCGCTCAGATGTTTTCTGAGTGCGGGACGGGGTATCAGAGCGGAATTCCGCCGAAGCCAACCCGGCTTTCCATCCTCCGTAGCCCCGCAAACGGGATCCCTGCCTGAGGCAGGCCTGTCCGCTTTGCTCTGACAAGCTGCAGAGTATCCTGGCGAAGGCGAATGAATGTTTGGAGAATATTGAAAAAGTCTTTGTGTGTCAATGATTGAAGCGGCCACCTGATCCCCCATCAAGGCATCATCTACCATTCGACAAGCTCATGGCCCTGAGAAAAGCCGAAGGGCCGTTCGACAGGCCGTTCGGCAGGCTCACGGTCGATGCTGAGCAATGTCGAAGCATCGAAGGACTCACGGCCCCGAGAAAAGCCGAAGGGGGGCGGCGGAAAATAGCCTGTTGATTATCCCATAGGATTTTAATAAGCTAACACGAATAGCTGCGGGGGAAAGAAATGAACGATTCCGGTTTCCTGTTTGAAAATCAGTCGCCCAAAATCTATACGGTTAGCGCCCTGACACAAGAAATCAAGGACCTCCTAGAGGAGCACTTCGACTTTGTCTGGGTGGAGGGTGAGATCAGCAATTTCGGATCTCCATCTTCCGGACACTACTACATGGTACTCAAGGATGAAAAGGCGCAGATCAGGGCGGTGATGTTTCGGCCTCAGACCCGATATCTCAAATTCACTCCGGAAGACGGAATGAAGGTGATCGCCCAGGGAAGAATTGGTGTCTACCAGCCACGCGGAGAATATCAAATTATTCTGGATTATCTGGAACCCCTCGGGATAGGTGCCCTCGCCCTCGCCTTTGAGCAACTTAAAAAGAAGTTGGCCGCAGAAGGTCTCTTCGATGAAGAAATTAAAAGGCCCCTCCCCTTTCTCCCTCAGAGGGTGGCAGTCATCACTTCGCCTACAGGGGCTGCCATCCGGGATTTCTTGAAAATAATCCACCGCCGATTTGCGAATATCGAGATAATTGTCATCCCGGTAAAGGTTCAGGGAGATGAAGCGACTGCCGAGATGGTGGAGGCCTTGGACACGGTTAATCGGGAGCTCAATGTGGACGTCATCGTTCTGACCCGGGGAGGCGGGTCATTCGAAGATCTATGGGCCTTTAACCAGGAGGAATTGGCGCGGGCCATCAGGGCATCACGCATACCCGTGGTATCCGCGGTTGGCCATGAGATCGACATCACCATCTCTGATCTGGCGGCAGATCTCAGAGCCCCTACCCCGTCGGCAGCCGCTGAACTCCTCGTGATAGAGAAAGAATCGTTGATAGAGCGTTTTAAAGAGATTAGAAGCCGCTTAGAGTCGCATACGAAGGCCTATCTCAGCAATCTGAATCAGCGGTTAATGCTATTGGCAAAGGGGCTACATGATCCAAGAAAGCGTATAGCAGACGCGTGGATGCGCCTTGACGAACTGCATGGTTGGCTCGTCAAGCTGATAGATCTAACCATTAAAGAGCGCCAAAAGAATATGAGAGCGGAAGGCCGGGCCCTTCTCCTACATTCTCCCATTAAGATACTCGCCTCCTTAGAGCAGCGAATCGACTTCCAGAGACGCGCGCTTACCCTCATGATACTCAAGAGGCTCAAGGAAAATCGAATGGCCCTTTCCCATTTTGGGGAGAGGTTAAAGGACCTAAATCCCACCTCCGTGATGAAAAGGGGATATAGTATTACCAGGAAGCTGCCAGAAAAGATGATCTTAAAGGATGTCTCAAGCCTGAAAAAAGGAGATCATGTAAATGTAACGCTGGCTAAAGGGGAACTGGATTGCCAGATTGAAAAGATCACCAGCCCAAGGAAGTGAGTGGGGCGCTATCAACAATATGAGATGGACAACCCTTTTATTCATGTTTATAGGATCTCAGCTGCTTTCGGGGTTCTGTGCGGGAATGGCCTCGTCTGAATCTCCCATTCATCTGTCGTCTAGCACCATTGGCCAAGGCGACCTGTGTCTTATCAGGATTCACGTAGAAAGCGGAAATATCCCTCAAGTCCTCTGGATGGGAAAAGAGGTCTTTCTCGCTTCGAACCACCAGGAAACAGATTGCTATGGATATCTGGCAGCAGATCTTACCGCGAAGCCTGGGCGCTATAAGGTTCTGGTAAGAATGCCTGGTTCGGGCGCCGAAAAACAACTCGAACTGGAGATCCGTGAAAAAGATTATGGCGTACGAAGGTTGACCCTCCCCAAAAGTATGGTAGATTTGGATTCCAAAACCCTTCAAAGGGTGAAGAAAGAATCCAAACGCATGAAAGGCTTGTGGGAAGCCAAACCATCACCGCCTCTCTGGACCAACCCATTTATCAGGCCCATTTCTGGCAAAGTTGTGGGACCTTTTGGCCAGCGGAGCATCATTAACGACCAGCCCAGATCGCCACATTCTGGTGTAGACCTGAAAAGCCAAAGGGGGGCTCCCATAAGGGCGATCAACCACGGGAGGGTGGTCCTGACGGATGATCATTTCTTCACCGGACTGACGGTCGTGATCGACCATGGGGGAGGGATCCAAAGTATGTACTTTCACCTGGACAGGATAGCCGTGCAAAAAGGGGAGAAGGTCACAAAGGGGCATATTATCGGTCTTGTGGGCTCCACGGGGCGTGCTACGGGACCACATCTTCATTGGGGGATAAGAATTAACGGGGACAGGATCGATCCTTTGCGGCTCGTAGCGTTAAGTCAACAAGGGGAGGAATAATGGCAGACAAGAAATTTGAAGAAGCGATGGAAAGATTAGAGGATATCGTTCAAAGTCTTGAAAGCAGTGATCTCTCTCTGCAGGATTCTTTAGAAATTTTCGAGGAGGGAGTGAAGCTCATCAGCTTTTGCTCCAAGAAGCTGGAAGAGGCAGAGCAGAAGGTCACTATGCTCGTCAAAGAAAGCGATGGCAAGTATACGGATCAATCCTTTGAAGTGGGGCCAAAAGACGAGACCTAAAAATGGACTTAAAGGCCTATCTGGACGAAAAAAGGGTTATGGTGGAGGAAGCCCTTGGAGGGATCTTTCCAGGGCCAGAGGGACCTGCGGCGGACATTATCAGCGCCATGAGCTACAGTCTCTTTGCAGGGGGGAAAAGGCTGAGACCCATTCTGTGCATCGCAGGAGCTGAAGCTGTGGGCGGAGAAGCGCAAGATGTGTTGCCCGTTGCCTGTGCCATTGAGCTGATACATACTTACTCCCTTATCCATGACGATCTTCCCGTCATGGACGACGACGACATGAGGAGGGGAAAACCCACCAATCACAAGGTCTTCGGAGAGGCCGTGGCCCTCCTGGCCGGAGACGGACTCCTGACAAAAGCCTTCCATGTTATGACAGGCGCAGATTTTCCAAAAAGGGTAAGACCCGACGCCCTTTTGGCTGTAATCGGCCTGATCGCCAAAGCGGCTGGACATGAGGGCATGGTGGGGGGACAGGTTGTTGATATTCAATCGGAAGGGAAAGAGGTGGATCCTGATGTTCTGGAATTCATCCACACCCGTAAGACGGCAGCTTTGATCTCGGCTTCAGTCGTTTCAGGGGCCATTTTGGTGGGCGGTGAGGACCCCCAAGTGAAGGCCCTTGCGTCCTACGGTCAAAACATAGGGCTGGCTTTTCAGGTTTCCGATGACATATTGGATATTGAGGGAAATAGCCAGGAGTTGGGGAAGAATGTGGGAAGCGATGAGCGTCAGGGAAAAATCACCTATCCTACATTAATCGGTCTGAGCAGATCCAAAAAAATCCAGAGGGAGTTGGTGGAACAAGCCATCGAATCCCTTGAGCCGTTCGACCGGAGGGCAGAGCCCCTGAGACATATAGCTAAGTATATTATTGTGAGAAAAAAATGAAAGAAGGCAAAAAAGAGGCAAAAATTCTTGACACCATTAACAGCCCGGCAGATCTCAAGAAGCTGAGCCTGAAGGAATTGGAACAGTTGGCTGGAGAAATCAGGGAAAAGATTGTTGAGACCGTATCTGAGACAGGAGGCCATCTGGCGCCCAGTCTGGGCGTTGTGGAACTGACCATTGCCCTCCACTATGTATTTGATGCCCCAAAAGACAAGATCATATGGGATGTGGGCCACCAGGCCTATGCCCACAAACTGATTACAGGCCGAAGGGATCGTTTTCACACGCTGCGGACCCACGGCGGTATCAGTGGTTTTCCCAAAAGGGAGGAAAGCCCTTACGACACTTTTGATACGGGGCACAGCAGTACCTCCATATCTGCTGGGTTGGGTATCACGACGGGAAAGGCCCTTAAAGGAGAAAAAAGCCGGGTCATTTCTGTGATTGGCGATGGCTCCATGACTGCCGGATTGGCCTTCGAAGGGCTAAATCAGGCAGGCGATACAGAGAAAGATCTTATCGTGGTTCTGAATGATAATGCCATGTCCATATCGCCCAATGTGGGTGCCTTTTCATCTTTTTTGAGCCGCAAGATGACAGGGCGGAGGTTTGTTTATTTGAGGAAAGAACTGCGTAATTTCTTTCAATCCATTCCAGGTGTGGGTGAAAACATCGTCAATCTTATCAGAAAGAGTGAAGATTCCTTTATAACCTTCTTTACCCCGGGCATGCTCTTTGAGGCCTTTAGATTCAGGTATATTGGTCCTATACGGGGACATCGCTTAGATCGTCTTATCGAGACATTCAAGAACTCGCTCCTGCTAGAAGGACCTGTTCTGGTCCACGTCATGACCGTGAAGGGTAAAGGATATACGCCTGCTGAAGAAGATCCCTGCCACTACCATGGGGTGGGGTGTTTCGATATCGCCACAGGTTCTCCCACAAAGGGCTCCGCCAAACCCCCGCCCTCCTACACAGAGGTCTTTGGAAACGCCATGGTGGAGATTGGCAGAAAGGAAAAGCAACTATTTGCCATCACAGCAGCCATGCCAGAGGGCACGGGTCTCAACAGGTTTGCTGAAGCCTTCCCTGAGCGCTTCCTGGATGTGGGCATTGCAGAGCAGCATGCTGTGACCTTTGCGGCCGGACTCGCCTCGGAAGGCTTCAAACCAGTTGTGGCCATCTATTCCACTTTCCTTCAAAGGGCCTATGATCAGATTATCCATGACGTCTGCCTTCCCAATCTGCATGTGGTCTTCTGCCTGGATCGCGGCGGACTCGTGGGGGAGGATGGTCCCACTCACCACGGTCATTTTGATATTACCTATCTCCGCAGTTTGCCCAACATGACGGTGATGGCCCCGAAGGATGAAAATGAATTGAGGCACATGTTATACACGGCACTGAAACATTCCGGCCCGGCAGCCATAAGATATCCGAGGGGAACAGCCATCGGTGTCCCTCTTGACCCAGAATATAAGACCATCCCTGTTGGTGAATCTGAAATTCTCAGGGAAGGGAATGACTTACTTATCATAGCATTGGGAAGCATGGTCTCACCTTCAATTGAGGCAGCCACTATTTTGCAAGATGAGGGCCTCTCGGTGGGCGTGGTGAATTGCCGTTTCGTGAAGCCGCTGGATAAAAACTTGGCTGAGCAGGTCAGAGCCGTGGGGAAGGTTCTGGTTGTGGAAGAAAATATCAGACAAGGGGGCCTCGGTAGTGCCCTACTAGAGCTCCTCAATGATAGAGATATGCGTAATGCCCGCCTCAAAAGAATCGGTCTTCCGGACAAGTTTGTGGAACACGGCCCCTTAGCGCTTCTCAGGGAGAAATACGGGCTTGACAAATCGGGGATCCTAAAGGAGGCAAGAGATCTCTGCCGACAAGAATAAGCACCGCTCCGCACTGGAGTAGGCAGTAAAGGCACCAAGGACTACTGATTTTCCCCTTCCGACTACCGACTGCATACTTCCTACCTTTGAGGCCGCATTATTGGCTCCCTGGGGAGATAACAACAGCAGAGAGGGGTCGCACAAATCTCAGAACGAAAAGTCAGGTTAGATACTCTCTTGGTCCAACGGGGGCTGGCAGAGAGCCGTGAGAAGGCAAAAGCCATAATCATGGCTGGCCTGGTGGAGGTAGACAAACGTCCTCTTGATAAGCCGGGGCACCTCATATCCGTTTCCGCTGCCATATCCCTGAAAGAGTCCTTCCCTCCTTATGTGAGCCGTGGCGGACTGAAACTTGAGGCGGCCCTTGACCAATTCGCCGTGGACGTGAAAGGTAAGGTTTTGCTGGATGTGGGTGCATCC
>DAOVAK010000513.1 GCA_030671095.1 Deltaproteobacteria bacterium
AACGCAATTGGGAACAGGAAGGCCGACCGAAAGGGCCCCGCTCTCCGGATCAACAGGGGCTCTTTCACCCCAGGGGACAAGGTGGGAAGGTGAATTTGTCTCCGTCATGCCATATACATTATAGAGGTAAAGACCTGTCAGTTCCTCAAATTGGGCCACAACTGCTTCCGAAACCGGGGCCCCTCCGCTATATGCCTTTACAAAACTGGAGAGGTCTCTCTTTTTGATATCCGGATGATTTATCAGGGAAATATATACGGTAATGGAAGCAACAGTTACCGTGACCTTCCACTTTTCGATGAGACGGAGTGTCTCACCTGGATCAAAACGGTAATAGAGAACAACCGGTATCCCGGCTATGGCACTTAGGGCTAAATGCGCGACCTCACCTGTCACATGGAACAGCGGGGCTACTCCGAGCACCACGTCATTCTCATCGATTTTTTGCATGATTTGATACACGCGGGCATTAAACGCGATGTTGCCGTGTGTGTTCATCGCGCCTTTTGGCGGGCCGGTCGTCCCTGAGGTATAAGTCAGATAGGCCACATTTTCAGGAGTGAGCCCCGGATCATCCGGCTTTTTGTCTTTGAAGGCCTCGATCATTTCCAACATGTCCATGGTGCCGGAGACTGGGATCTTTCTGGCCTCTGTTAAAAGTCCGGGTAGCTCGGTTTCAGGAGGAAGAAAATCGAGCGGAGATGTGGTGATAATTCTTTCTACGGACGTATCCCTTGGAAAGGAGAGGCTCAGACCTGATGCTATTTCATCAAGGGTCACAAATAGCTTGGCGCCCGAATCCTGGCAGAAATAGGTCAGTTCCTTTTCCTTGTACATGGGGTTGAGGGGCACCACGATGGCCCCGACCTTCCATGCCGCATAGGTGGCAATGGGGAACTGGGGGACATTCTGAAGGTCGATGATGATCCGGTCTCCCTTTTCGAGGCCCATATCCTCAAAGGCCGCGGCCAACTGATCCGAAATCCTGTCAATCTCTCTGTAGGTTATGACATGATCGAAATAGTATATTGCCGGAGTTTCAGGGTTGAGTCCTGCTGATTTTTCGAAGTCGCCGATAGCCGTATCAGGGGTTATCTCCAGGTCGCAGGGGGCCCACTCCGGGTAATTTTTCAGCCACGGTCTTTTTTCATAAACGGATCCCATTTCATCCTCTTTTTGATCACCAGGCCGTCCATCCGCCGTCAATGTAGATGGTCTGCCCGGTTATGAAGTCGGAAGCCGGGGCTGCCAGAAAGATGACAATCCCTTCCAGCTCCGGCAGATAACCCCATCGGCCCATGGGGGTTCGTTCTTTGATAAAATTAAATCTTTCCGGGTCGTCGCGAATCTGTTTCACCATCTCGGTCTCGAAATAGGTGGGCCCGATGGCATTGACCCGGACCCCCTGTTTCGCCCACTCCAAGGCCATGACCTTTGTCATCTGGTCCACTCCTCCTTTGGCCGAGGCATAGGCGAGCTGGTTGGGAAGGGCAACCGTTCCCAAGATGGAACTCATATTGATTACCTTGCCATAACCCCGCTCCAACATCTGCGGTACGACCGCCTGGGCCACCAAAAAGTATCCCTTGAGGTTGGTGTTAATGACCAGGTCCCATTCTTCTTCGGGAAATTCGAGCGCCGGCACCCTGTAGTTTAACCCAGCATTGTTGACAAGTATGTCAACCTTACCGAAATGTTTCAGAACCCTGTCCACGGCTTCACGGACACTTTCCTTAGATAAGACGTCTATGACGAATCCTGCCGAATCTCTGCCTAATTCCTTGATTGCTTCAGAAACCCGTTCAAGATCAGTGGTGCTCCGGCCGCATACAGCGGTATCAGCTCCTGCCTTGGCCAAGGCCGTGGCAGCCACCTCGCCTAAGCCCCGCGTGCTGCCGGTCACCATGGCCACCTTGCCGCTAAGATCAAAAATCTCCAAAGACATGTTCCCCCCATAAGTTAAATGGTTGAGTAGCCTGGCCTGGCAGGAGTGAATTAGAGGCAGATGTCTCCTCTGCCCGACCAGTCAAAAAGTCGGTGAATTTTTGATGCCTTTTAACCTGTTTACCTCGATTCTTTTAGCCTGTCAAGATTGACCCTATCTGTTTCAAGCAGTTTTGCCTTGACACCCCGTAAAAGAGGTTGTTATATGAATTTTTATTGTTATGGTGCTCGGTATGATCACAATTTGCTGGCTGACTCAGATTGTAACTAAATTAAATAATAGAACGATTCTTCTCGGAAAATGATTTCAAGAATGGCGTCTGTTTAGCTTGCCTGTTTCTGAGATGTTTTCAGGAATAGGAAAAACGGGAAACTCTTTAACAAAGAGGAGGATGACTATGAAAAATAGAGGAATGACGAGAAGGGGTTTTATGAAGGCCAGCGTCTTGACTGCTGGCGCAGCGGCTTTCGGCCCGGGTATTTTGAAGCCAACCGGGGTGTGGGCGGGCACGCCCAAGATTAAGGGTCCCATTAAGGTCGGGTACCAGGCGATCATGTCAGGGGCATTGGCCGGCTATGGGGAGTTCCATAAGATGGGCGCCGTGATGGCCATGGAAGACATAAACGCGGCAGGTGGTATCGGGGGGGCCAAGTTAGAGATTAAGTTTAGGGACTCTACCCTGAAGAAGCCGCAGGCAATCAAGAATGCGCGGTACTTTGTTGACAGTTGGGGAGCAGATTTCTTGGCAGGAGTGGATTCATCAGGCCAGGCCTTGGCTTTGGCTCCGGTGATGGCGGAATTAGACCGTATTTTGATGGTAACTCACGCAGCCACAGAAAAGCTTACCGAACAGCAGGTTTACAAGAATGGCATAAAACAGATCTTTCGCATATGCACACCCACCTACCAGGATGGAAATGCTGCGGCCTTTGTTGCCAAAGATCTTCCGGCCAAGACCTGGGCAACCATCAGCCCCAAGTATGAGTACGGCTACACCTGCTGGAAGATGTTCAAGAATACCCTCGGCACGTTTAAACCGGATGCAAAATTCATAGCAGAATCATGGGCCCCCTTCGGCACCACCGACTTCAGGCCCCACATCAACAC
>DAOVAK010000413.1 GCA_030671095.1 Deltaproteobacteria bacterium
TCTTTTATAATCCGTTCTTTGACATTCACCGGGTGTTTGCGCTTCTTAGTCTTGACTTTGTATTTTGGCTTCCTCTCAAGGACCTCCCACTGTTCTTCAGGGATAGTTATTGCCAAGGATGAAAAAGTACCCCAAATTCAGGGATGAGAAAGTAAGCCATCTTCAGGGATAATAAATAACCCACCTGTATTTTCTTCTCTTCTTTTTCCCAAACTAAGAAAGTTTTTCTGTTTACTTTGGATCTGGTTCTTATTCTTCCCTCCTTAAAGAACTTTCCATAAGTTTATGGTTTCCATTGGAGGGGAACCATGAACCAAAAGATCCGATGTGCCAATCCTACTTGCAGACGTCTTTTTCTTCCAAACCCTCATGTCCATAATCACCGATACTGTAATAGAAAGGATTGCCAGCGTGTTCGGAAAAGACGTTGGCAGCGCGAAAAGATGAAAAATGATCCGGAGTACCGTGATAACCAGCGTGACGCCCAGCAGTGCTGGATGGAACAGAATCGGGACTACTGGCGGCAATATAGGGACCAACATCCGGAATATGTAAAACGGAACCGACTCTTACAAAGAGAACGGGACAGGAGACGTTACCTTCGAGATCTTGCAAAGATGGACGCGTCAGATGAGATATCTCTTGTAAAACCAGGAAGTTACTACCTAATTCCTGCCAAAGGGAATCTTGCAAAGATGGACACGTCATCTCAGAGATATTTCCTGATTCCAAGCTCTTACCCAAATCTTGCAAAGAAGGACCCGGTGGATTTTTCCGTTTTTCTCTCATAGGTTGGGGGACCATGGAGGTCAACCATGATTGAGAAAACCCCTCTTTACCCCCAAAGACTCCGGAAGATCACAGGCTCCTTTGCCTTTATCGAGCATCGATTCCTTAGAGACGGTTTCCTTGAGATCCTCACCCATCATGAACTGCTGCTCTACCTGTTTTTGGTGTTGGTAGCAGACCGAAAGGGCCTTTCTTATTACAGCTATGACAGGATCTGTACTCTCCTTCAGCTATCTCTCGATGAATACCTCTTTGCAAGAGACGCATTAATCCAAAAAGACCTCATCGCTTTTGATGGGACCCTCTACCAGGTCCTCTCATTACCCCAAAATCTCCATCCCCAGAGAGCCTCCCCCCTTAAAACCCCAGAGGATATGGCAAAACACGATCCCGCTACCATCCGTCAACTCATTGCCAACTCTATTGGAGGAGATCATGATTGATCAGCGCACCATCTTCGAGATCTATCGTCTTGCCAATGAAGGACTCTCCGTTCGAAAAATTGCCCATAGAGTCCACCTAAGTCGAAAAACCGTCACCCGATACCTCGATGATCCAAACCCCACAAGAGCCGCGGTCAAAAGGCCAAGCAAGCTGGACCCCTTCAAAGAGGAGATCTCAAAAATGCTTGAGATCGATCCCAAAGCCTCAGCCGTGGTCATCGCTCAACGTATAGCCTCCTTAGGATTTGACGGGGAAATCACCATCTTAAGGGATTATCTGAGGAAGGTTCGGGGCAGATTCAGAAAAAGACGACCCTTCATTCGCTTTGAATCCCCACCGGGGCATCAATGTCAGATCGATTGGGGCCACTTCGGCTCCCTCACCTATGGCAATACCAAGCGGAAACTCTCTTGCATGGCCGTTATGGAATCCTGCAGTCGTTTGCTCTACCTGGAGTTCACTCACTCCCAAAGACAGGAAACTCTCCACCGCTGCCTCCTTAACGCCTTTCGCTTCTTTAATGGAACCCCAAAAGAACTGGTTCATGACAATATGGTCACCGCAGTTATAGAACGTGACGGCCCTCTGATCCGCTTCAATGAAGCATTCCTGCAGTTCCTCCTTCCCTTTAAGATTGTCCCCATTGCCTGCAATGTGGCAAGCCCCCATGAGAAAGGAAAGATAGAAAAGGGAGCCATCCACTATATCCGCTACAACTTCTGGCCCCTGAGATCTTTCACGGATCTAAAGGACCTTCAAGCTCAGGCCGATCACTGGAGAGACCACATAGCCAATGTCAGGGTCCATAGCACCACGGGGCAAAAACCCATCGATCGCTTCAAAGTAGAGGCCATGAGACCTTTACCTGACCTCCTCCCCGATTGCCGCGATACCGCTCTATGCAAGGTTTACCCTGATTTCTCCATCCGCTTTGACGGCAACTCCTATACCGGGCCTCCCTGGGCCATCGATAAAGAGGTGGTTGCTAAGGCGGATCACCATACCCTTACCATCTACTACAGAGATAAACCCATCGCCACCCATACCCGCTCATGGGAGAAAAGAAAGCGTATTGAACTGCCTTCCCACCGGGAAGCGGCCAGAAAACATCAACGCAACCTCTGGCGTTCACAGGAGGTGGCAGCCTTCATCAGTCTCGGAGAGGAAGCTAAAACTTATCTCGAACATCTTACCTCTACCAATCAACCCATCAAAAAGAACCTTAAAAAACTCCTCGCCCTCAAAGATGAGTATGGGTCCTTTGCATTGATTGAGGCCATTAAAAAAGCTTCCTTACACAATGCCTATGGCTCCCATTATATCGAGAACATCCTCTATCAGGAGATGACCCCCAAGAAACATCACACCCCCGTTAAAGTTAAACAGGAAAACCTCAATCATATCCGCCTCCAGGAACCCTCCTTGGCCCAATACGATGCCTTCGTCATCAAAAGAAGAAAACATCATGACTGATCTACAGCGTCTCAAGGAGAAACTCATCCAGCTTCGCCTTAAAACCATGGCCCAGAACCTTGAGGCCACCCTTAAGGAAGCCAGTGACAAAAATCGGGACTCCCTATTTGTTCTCCATCAACTTGCTGATCTGGAGGCAGAGCATCGATGGCATAATGCCATTAAGCTCAGGTTCCAGCAATCAAAGCTCAACGAAAAACTCACCATCGACCAGTTTGACTTCAATCACCATAAATCAAGAAAGGATCAGAAAACTCACATCCTCAACCTTCTTAACCTTAACTTTGTCAAAGAGCTCAAAGACGTGATCTTCATCGGTAACCCAGGTACCGGTAAGACCTTCCTTGCAAAATGTATCGCCTATGCAGCCTGTAATGCCAACATCAAGGTCCTTTTTACCACTGCCATCGATATGATCAACCATCTCATCGCCGCAGAAGCAGACCGCTCCCTCCTGAAAAAACTCCACTATTATCAATCTCCGGCTCTCTTAGTCTGTGACGAGCTAGGATATCTTTCCCTGGGCCAACAGGGATCGCACCTCTTCTTCCAGGTTATCAGTGCAAGGCACCAGGTAAAGTCAACACTACTGACTACAAACCTGCCTTTTGCCGAATGGGGAAATGTGTTCGATTCTACCACTGTGGCCACAGCGATCGCTGACCGCCTCGTTCACAACTCTGAGGTCCTTATCTTTGGAGGAGAAAGCTATCGAAGAAAACCAAAAGAAAAACGATCATCATAAAATAGTTTTATAGGGGTAGTTGATTCATCCTCATTGTCATGATACTCTTTCTCAAATGAGAACCCAGGGGAACGTTTGTCTCATCTCCTTCATGGTCCCATTTTTAATCCCTGGATTTGGGGTACTTCCTGATCCCTGTCAATAGAAGTAAGGGCCAAACGCTAAACTGTGATGATTTGTCAAATTGATAGCGAAAAATTGAGGAGTCTGGTGGCCTGAAATTTTTTTTAACTATATTATTCGATAGTTGTCGAATAATAAAAAAGGAGGGAATCAAACAGTTCTCAGGCCTCGGGGAATTCTC
>DAOVAK010000212.1 GCA_030671095.1 Deltaproteobacteria bacterium
TGCTCATCAGGATATTTTGATTTTGCTTCCCCATCCTCGATAATCTTCACCTTACGCGCCAAATCCTGAACAGAACGATCGTGATAATTTCTGTAGTTCTCGAAACGGATACCTTTGTGAACTAAAATGGAAGCAACTGCAAACTGATTGCTCATTTGGGCCTGCATTATCCCATCGAAAGGTCCGGTGCAGTCACAACCCGGATAGTATTTGCTTTGGGGGAAAATTCTGACCTCAATGTTCTTGATATCACCAATTGTTAGATCTTCCTTCTGTGCGATTTCGAGGGCAGCCTGAACGGTCGATTGGACGAATGCACATGCTGGAGCGGACTTGAAATAGACCTCGTCGATTTTGTAGCTCTCGCCAAGCCCAGTCACAATCTCCTCCAGCTCTTCATAATTCCCTTGGTACGCGGTGCAAAAACCGTCGTCAATCTCAAAAATATATCGAGGAGAAGCTGCCCCTTTCTCCGCCAATATGGAGGATAGGATCCCATTTCGGGAAGCCAACCCATTGTGATAGATCAAATCGTCTGTTCCCGCCTGCCCAAACGCCGTGAGTCCAACCGCAAAATTTCCGGCCAACCCAAAGGCTCTCGCCATTTGGTCGGGGCCAAGTCCAAACAACTTCCCCGCCGCTGCACTACTGCCGAATGCCCCGAAAGTCCCGCTTGGCCGGAATCCCGACTGTAAGAATTCTTGTGTCATCAATGTGGTTCCTATCCTGATTCCCGCCTCATAACCGCATACAATGGCGAGGATCAACTCCTTACCCGAGCACCTCTTATCTTCGGCCGCGGCTATGGCAGCGGGAATAACAATTGAACCGAAATGCGATACACTCTTGGTATGCATATCATCGAAGATGGTGCTGTGGGTCACTACACTGTTTGAAAAGGCAGCTTCGGTAACTGAGGTGCGGGTTCCTAAGCTCCAGACCGTTGCCTCAGGCACGGCAGCAAGACAGGAAATGTAATTCTTGACAGGTTGACAAGATTCAATGTCGTAACCCGCAAAGTGGGCCCCGAAAAGATCCAAAATACACAATTTTGCCTTCTCTACAACCCTTGTGGGTAGCTCCTCATATGTTACTCCTGTAACAAACGAAGCCAACCTTTCACTGATGCTCTTTGCTTGCGTTCGTGCCATAAAAACACCTCTTTCTAATCCAATGGAATTTTAAAAGAACTGACGTGCCGGTCCCCCCGTGATACATTACAAAAGTAAGCTCCCGTAGCGTGATTCTGGTTTCTATGAAACCAAAAATGGCTTGAACCTCCACATACACAATGATTTCTTTAACATAATCATTTGCAAGCTCCGCACAGGAAGTTCAAGCCGTGGCCATTCGAACCACCCTATCATTTACATTGTCGATTACTACATCTCCAGTTTTTCCGCGTGCGGAAGGACCTTTTCCCCTTCCACTAATGATACACAAAACTTCGGATGGCCATCCATACAATCGGATGGCCATCCATACAATGAGAAATATTACTTCTCGCTCCGGTTGGTCTTCAATCCCTCCATCCACCTCCCGTACAGTCGGCATGATGAGCCACTATTCTCTTACATGGTACCTAAATAGGATTTCTGTATTATAGGATTGCCCATCAGGGCCTCCCGATCACTGCCCAAGACGACACTTCCGGATTCCAAGATATAGCCCCGATTACAGAGTTCCAGAGCCTCAACTGCTCGCTGCTCTACCAAAAGAATACTAACCTTCAGCTTTTCTTGGATTTCCCGAATGGCATCAAAGATCATATCCCCCAGCTTGGGTGAAAGACCCAAAGAAGGTTCATCCAACATCAGCAGACGCGGAATAGACATGAGCCCCCGACCGATCGCCAACATCTGCTGTTCACCACCGCTGAAAGTGCTAGCGAGCTGTTTCCTTCGATCCTTGAGGATAGGGAAAAACCTAAAGACAACCTCAAGGTTCTCTCCGATTGAACGACGGGCCTCAGCACGGTAAGCCCCGAGTTCGAGGTTTTCAAGGACCGTCAACGACGGAAAAACCCTCCGCCCCTCTGGGACCTGAATAATGCCGATCCCCGTACGCTTGTGAGCATCCATGTGGGTAATGTCCTCATCCATAAAATATATCTCTCCAGAGGCACATTGGACGGTCCCGGAAATGGTCTTCAAAAGGGTACTCTTGCCTGCACCATTAGGCCCAACAATAGTGACAAACTCGCCCTCCTCCAACGTAATCGACACATCCTGGAGGACTTTCAGTCCGCTGTACTCTGCAGAGATCCCGTTAACCTTTAGCATAGCGTTTTCTCCATTTTTCCCCAAGATAGGCTTCGATCATATGAGGATCCGAGGTGACCTCTTCAGGTAACCCCTCGGCTACCTTACGGCCATCATCCAGACCCACCATACGATCAGCGATCTTCACCAGGCTCTGCACCACATGTTCGATGACGATGACGGTAGTGCCACTTGCGGCGACCCCCTTGATAATTTCCCCTATGTGGTGCGCCTCCTCAGGATTCAATCCTGCCATCGGCTCGTCCACGAGGATCAGCTCAGGCTGGGTTGCCAGAGCCCGGGAGAATTCCAACATCTTCGTTTCCAAAATCGTTAGGCCAACCGCCTGATCCTCGGCACGATGGGAGAGCTCCATCTTTTGGATAATCTCCTCTGCGATGACCTGGGCTCTAGCAGCATGGCCCTCCTTAGCAAAGGCCCCTACCAATACGTTCTCCAACACCGTCATTTTGTTAAAAATCTGGGGAATCTGGAAGGTACGACCGACCCCCCGCTGGCACAAACCATGAGGCTTGAGATGGGTTACATCTTCCCCTTTAAAAAAGATCCTCCCCTGCTCTGGCCTTAAATAGCCATTCATAACATTGAACAGCGTGGTCTTGCCCGCTCCGTTGGGACCGATGATACCCAGTATTTTCCCCCTCGGCACTTCAATGGTCACATCCTGTAGCGCTCTCACACCACCAAAGGATTTGGATACGCCTTCTGTCTTGAGCATGGGGCCATCAGAGTTGCCATCCCCAGTCCCGGACTCAGAAGCTTCAAACTTTAACGAGCCTGGGTTTCCCCGTTTGGCGGCGCTACTTGGGTTGGACCTCCCTTCATGTGTGGGAATTCTTGCCAGGGCCAATCTCTGCCGACGGCGGCGCAAGACTTCTGTCACTTTTCCCCAAATACCCTCAGGCATGTAGATAATGGCAACAAGAAGAACTCCCCCGTAGATAAGGTCCTGAAACCCTGGCCAGCGGTCTCCCACCTGGGCCGCGAGCAGTTCTCCAATGGGTATCAATAGAGCAGCGCCGATAACTGGGCCCCAGAGAGTTCCGACGCCCCCTACTATAGTGATGCTGAGGATTTTGACAATGATGAAAAGTCCGAAGACGGCGCCAGTGCTCAACATGTACAGAATGCTGAAGGCATAAACTGTCCCGGCGATACCTGCTAGGAAAGCACTGAGCATGAAGGCCATGAGCTTGACTTTATGGGTGTGAATTCCCATCCCCTCGGCCGCAGTCTCGTTCTGCTTGATGGCCTTCAGTGAAAAACCAAAGCGGGAGCGTTCTAGCATGCGAACTATGACCAGGAAAACTACGAGAAGAATCGCGGCCATGAGGACATAGTAGCGCGTATCGGTGAACTGCATAGACTCGACACCGTGACCGACAAAGGGAATGTGTACCTCCTCAAACCCCAGATGATTTACAATAGGAGCTGTCATCAATGGAAAGGCCATTGTGGCCACCGCGAAGTAGTGTCCGTGCAGACGCAGGGTAGGATATCCGATGATGAAGGCGACGATGGCGGCGACAATCGCCCCAATGAACATCCCAACCCAGGGCGTTACTCCCAATAAATCAAACAGCAGTACTGTGGTATACGCCCCGGCGCCTACAAACATCATGAAGCCAAAGACGATTTGCCCACCATAACCAGAGATGATGTTAAAGTTGGAGGAGATACAAGCCCACAGTAAGAGGAGGATCAGGATGCGCTGGTAGTAACGGTGGGGGCCGATGATAAAGCAGACAAAAAGGGCCGCCACGCCAACAAGGATGATCAAATAGTAGTCACGCGATAGGAAACGACCCTGCTGCGTTTTTTCAGTTTTCATACCACACGTCCTTTCTTGCCCAGAAGTCCCTGGGGTCGGACATACAAAAAGAGTACAAACAGTACAAATACAGCCACATTCTGGAGGGAAACAGCAACCACCATGGTACTAAGCATCTGAATGCATCCAATGATCAAGCCGCCGATGAGAGCGCCCGTTACACTGGTCATTCCGCCCAACACGACACACGCGAAAATGAGGATAATAATGGTTTCTGCATAAAATGGATTGAAAGGACGATAAGTAGCGATAAGGCATCCGCCGCTTGCTGTTATCGCAATGCCCACCCCGAAAGCGAGGCAATAGACGAAACGGAGATTGATTCCCATATACGCACAGCTCTCAGGGTCATCAGCAACAGCCCGAATGGCCTTACCGATCATTGTCCTGTTCAGGAAAACGAACAGTGCGGCGATCAATGCAAGCGCTATGAAAAGGCTATAGGTTTGCGCTTGGTTGAAGAGAATGTTACCGACTTCAAATGTTCCCAGTGTATAAGGCCGGTTGATGATGCGGGGAGCACCCGACCATCCTATCAGAATGAAGTTCTCAATGAGCAGAGAAAGCCCCATGGTCACGATCAGCGTTGATATCTCTCCGCCGGGGGTACCAATGACCCGCTCGATGATCACGCGCTGCACCGCATAGCCGACAACGAAGAAGATCGGAAGAGCAATGATGGCGGAGATAAAGGGGTCTATACCCCACCACGCGAGAAACCAATAGGCAGGAAAGTACATAGCGAGGACGGCAAAAGCGGCATGGGCGAAGTTGACAATCCGGATCACCCCGAAAATCAATGCCAGCCCGGCGGCCAGAACTCCGTAAGATACTCCTATTAACAACCCCGACACGAGTAATTGCAGAAAAGTTTCCATCTTTCAGCGCCTCTTCCTTTCCACATCAGTTCGTCTGGAGCCGATGCCCGAAGAAACAATCGGATAGTGTATCAGGCATCAGCTCCCGACAAATTTTCATTGCTATCCTGCCACAACGCGCTGATCCCGAGATCAGGGAGCGCTACTTTTTCTTAAACTTCCAGATGGGTTTTGCCACAGCAAGTTCTGGTGGCCACACGGTTTTGGGCAGGCCACTTTGCCACTGAACCGTCAACACGTTGTGGTATTTCGGGTGTATCCGTCCCGTTTTATCGAATGCAATACCTTGCCCCGCCAAACAACTAGCTGCTATATGACCCGGCTTGAGATCAATTGCACGCCCTACTTCCCAAATCTTTTGGTGGTTCGTGGTACCAGCACGCTCCAAAATCTCTGCCATAACGGGATACATTGTCAAGGCCCAGGCGAGTTCCTGTGCAAAATAGGGCTCATCCGAATATTCCGCTTTACACTGTCTCATGATGTAGTCAATCCACACCTGTGGCGTCTTCTTGTGGGGAAAAGTAGGTGTGAAGCATGCTAAGCCTTCAAGGGTTTCCACACCAGCCTGCCGGAAGGTGGGGTCAGCCATCCAGGCACCGTTGCCGACATGTGGTATGTCGATGCGCAGCTCCTTCTTCTTCATCAGGCACATCTGAGCCTCGGAGATGGC
>DAOVAK010000227.1 GCA_030671095.1 Deltaproteobacteria bacterium
GGTTTTTGGCCCCTCCAGAGAACCCCGCTCAGCCCGCCTGCCCGCCAGTGCCAGGCCCGCCCTCCTGCCGAGCTTGGAGAGGCGGACGGGCGATGGCAGGCGGGCCAAGAGTTTTTGCACGGCTGTTTCAAAGGGCTAAAATGTTACCTAAATTTTATGCAGCCTTTTAAGGATAGCCTCATGTCCATACGAGATCAGGTATGGTTTTCACATATCAGACGGCCAAGTCGATACTTGGGAAATGAGATCAATGCCATCAGGAAAGATCCCGCCACCACGGAGGTCTCCATCCTGCTCGCCTTTCCCGATGTGTATGAGGTGGGGATGTCCCACCTTGGATTGAAGATCCTTTATCATATCTTAAATAGCTACGACTGGCTGGCCGCTGAAAGGGTCTTTTCCCCGTGGGTAGATCTGGAAAAAGAATTGAGGGAGAGGGATATATCCCTACATTCGCTGGAATCTGGTAAACCGCTCTCAGATTTCGACATTTTGGGCTTCAGCCTCCAACATGAACTCTGCTTCACCAATGTCCTCAGTATGCTCCACCTTTCCAAGATTCCTTTCCTGTCAGAGCACAGGGCTCATATATTCCCACTTATTGTGGCGGGAGGGCCAGCATGCTTCAACCCTGAACCTGTCGCAGCCTTGTTCGATGCTATCGTGGTCGGCGACGGAGAAGAGGCAACCGTGGAAATGTGCGATAAGGTCAGGGAAGCAAAAAGAAATAGGCCAACAAGCAAAAAAGACCTCTTGCACGAGCTGGCAAGCATCAAGGGGGTATACGTGCCCTCTTTCTTCAAAGCGCACTATGAGACTGATGGGACCATTAGCGGCATTGAACCGTTGAAAGAGACTTATGGGAAAGTGGAGAAAGCCATACTCCCCGATATGAGCCAGTATTCCTTCCCATGCCGTCAGGTCGTCCCTTTTACCGAGCTGGTTCACGATCGACTGGCCATAGAGGTCTCTCGTGGCTGCACCAGGGGATGTCGTTTCTGTCAAGCGGGCATGATATATCGTCCCACGAGAGAGCGGGATCCCGAATTGGTTATCAAGAACACGGCAGAGGCGCTCAGACTCACCGGCTTTGAGGAACTCTCATTGCTCTCCTTGAGCTCAGGGGACTATTGCTCAATTGGTCAACTCCTCAAGGAACTCATGGATCGACAGTCAGAAAAGAAAGTCGCAATCAGTCTCCCCTCCCTTCGGGTTGACAGTTTGGATCCAGGATGGTTCGAGCAGATTAAGAGGGTCAGGAAAACGGGTTTTACGCTCGCTCCGGAGGCGGGTAGCGACAGGTTGAGAGAGGTCATTAACAAGGCATTGACCAACGAAGACATTTTGAACATGGCCCGGGAAGTTTACGGGGCCGGCTGGAATTTGATCAAACTCTACTTTATGATCGGTCTTCCCACTGAGGACCATGAGGACCTGGAGGCGATCATCCACCTGGCAGAGGCAGTGACCCGCTTTGCAAGAGGCAAAGGGAAAAAGCCCAAACTCAACGTGAGCGTGGCCACCTTTGTTCCCAAATCCCATACGCCTTTTGTCTGGTTACCCCAACTGCCCTTTGAGGAAAGTCAGAGACGCATACAATTCATTCAGAGCGCCCTTAGGGGAAGGCGCGTGCGAGTAAAATGGAACCAGCCGGAACTGAGTTGGCTTGAGGGTATCTTCTCACGGGGTGACCGTAGATTGACTGCGGCACTCGTGGAAGCCTGGCGACTGGGGGCCAGATTTGATGCATGGGGAGAGCATTTTCGTGTGGATTTATGGAAGGAGGCCTTCAGAAGGTCAGGGCTGAACCCTGAATTTTACCTCTACCGCTCAAGATCTACGGAAGAGATTTTACCTTGGGATCATATCAAATCGCGTGTCAAAAAGAGTTATCTTGAGAGGGAATGGAGAAAGGCCCTGCAGGGAAAGATTACGCCCGATTGTCGGGAAAAATGTCTTGAGTGCGGTGTATGTGACCACAAGAAGATCGATCCCATTCTTTTCAAGGATTGGACTCCAGCACTCAGGGTGGAAAAGCGCATATCAAACGCCAGGCCTCGTGAGGCAAAAAAATACAGAGTGACCTTTTCAAAGACCGAGAGTGCCAGATACCTCAGTCATCTCGAACTGCTCCGTCTCTTTATCAGGGCCTTCAAAAGGGCAGACCTGAATCTCGTTTACTCTAAAGGTTTTCACCCCCTGCCCAAGGTCTCTTTTGCTTCAGCCCTGCCGGTCGGGACCGAAAGTATTCATGAAACCGTCGATTTTGAATTGTACGAAACCATGCCCATTTCTTCAGTAAGAGAAGAAATAGGCCGACAACTTCCCAGCGGAATCAGGGTTATTTATTTGGAAGATATCACCGCCCAGAAGAGGGGTTCCGGTATAGAGGAAAGCCATTTCCACGTAACCTTGAACGGGGTGCAAATAGAAGAGATGGATTTAGAAGGGTTCTTGCAGTCGAAATATTTCCCTATAGCGAAAACGCGTAAAGGGAGAAAACAGATAATCAATGCCAGATCCATGGTCAAATCCATGTGCTTCATCCCGCCTAACGGCGTAGATTTGGTGATCTCCCATAATTCTGGGCCCCAATTGAAGCCAGCAGATATTATCAAGGGCGTATTTCATCTAAGCGAGGATGAGGCCTCAAAAATAAGGGTTTTGAAGACCAAGCAGGTCATTGGCTAATATTTCAAGTGACTAAAGTGTCTAAAATGATTTAGAATTGGAGATTGTTCGGCAATCGTAGAGGGAACCTGCTTTTAGCTCACTCATTGGGACCCTCTAGCGGAAAGCAACTTTAGGCATTTTAGGCACTTTAGCCCCGCCTGCCATAGCCAATTGAGGGTAACGTTGTCTGCCTGTACATCTCTCATTGGTAGACCCTGCTAACCTAATTTTCACAATGCGGCATGGGCGGGCAGGTCACTTCAGGCACTTTAGCTCACCCTAGGCACTTCCTTTATGGCTAACGAACTCATTATCAATACGAGGCCCCATGAAACCAGAGTGGCGCTTGTGGAGAACGGCCAAGTCATTGAGCTCCATATTGAGAGAAAGACAGGTCAAGAACTCATGGGGGATATCTACCGCGGGAGAGTGGTCAGGGTCCTCCCAGGGATGCAGGCAGCATTCGTTGACATCGGACTTGACCGAACCGCTTTTCTCTATGTTTCAGACGTCCATAAAGACTTCATGGGGCTGGAGCAGATGATGCTCCAGAACAGCGCGAACAATGAAGACTCCTTACCCCATGGACTTGAAGAGATGAGGCCTGATCCCCTTCTGGGAATCTCTTTTAATATAGAGGATCTGCTTCACGAGGGGCAGGATATCATGGTGCAGGTATCAAAAGAACCCATCGGAACAAAGGGAGCGCGCCTCACGTCACATATTTCTCTGCCTGGAAGGCATCTGGTACTCATGCCTACCGTTGACCACATTGGAATTTCCAGACGCATAGAAGATTTGGAAGAAAGGGAAAGACTCAGGACTATTGTCCAAGATATCAGGCCCAATGACCTTGGGTTTATCGTAAGGACTGTCAGCGAAGGGGCAGAAAGCAATAAACTCAAATCCGAGATGGATTTCCTTGTGAAATTGTGGGCCAATATCCAAGAAAGGATGGAGAAACAACCAAGTGCTAGCCTCCTGTATAAGGACTTAAATATCTCACTAAGATCAGTGCGTGACCTATTCACCCGTGAAGTGGATCGGCTGATTATTGACTCCGGAAAAGAATACGAAAACATTATGGAATTCATTGAAACATTCGCACCTGGACTAAAATATTCCGTTGAACTCTACGATGGAATAGATCCTATTTTTGATACATACGGCATAGAAATGGAGATTTCCCGGGCCTTGGAGAAAAAGATATGGCTTAAATCAGGGGGATACATAGTCATTGAACTGACCGAGGCCTTGACCGCTATAGATGTGAACACGGGAAGTTACGTGGGCAAAAGGAACCTGGAGGAGACCATCTTGAAAACCAATCTTGAGGCAGTAAAAGAGATTGCTTATCAGCTTCGTCTAAGAAACATAGGTGGTCTGATTGTTATTGATTTTATCGACATGGAAAAAAAGCCCAATCGGGATCGGGTCTTCATGGCGTTGAAAGAGGCCCTGAGCAAAGACAAGGCCAAGACCCATATCCTTCGCATGTCTGAACTGGGGCTCATCGAAATGACCAGGAAGAGAACGCGCGAAAACCTTAGCAGACTCATGAGCGAACCCTGTAGCTACTGTGAAGGCAGAGGGACCCTCAAATCAAAAAAGACCATTTGTTGTGAGATATTTCGTGATATAGAAAGGGAAGCCGCCTCTACTATGAACGGGGGTAACGTTTACGTACGAGTGAATCCAGAGATTGATCAGGTCCTAAAAGAGGAAGAGCAGGAATCGATCATGGATATGGAGAGGCGGATTGACAGGCCTATCATAATAATATCAAAGGAAGATTTTCACCTGGAGCAGTACGAGATAACCACCTGACGGCATCTAACATTTATCATTTATCATCGAACATTGAGCATTGATCATTTGCTTCCCCCGTGAAATTCCCCTTTCATTCCCCCAATCCATCACTCCACTACTCCATCCCCTCAAAAGTTCCGTGCCTTCTTAATCTCAGAGTAAGCCTCATTCACCTTTGCCATCTTCTTTCTAAGAAGGATGGCTCTTTCCTCATCTACTTGGCTATGAAGATCAGGGTGGTATCGCTTTACCAGCGTGCGATAAGATTGTTTTATCTCTTCCATTCCAGCCGTAGACGAAACTCGCAGGACTTCATAGTATTGTGCGATAGGGGATTTTATGGATGAAGGGGATGACCGATTCCCCATGGCTCTGCCAAAGAAATATCCGAGTAAGGCCCCGACCGGCCCTCCTAGATAGTAACCGATTCCAGCACCTGCTGCCTTAAACCATCCTGCCATAATATAACGTCTCGGAAATTGTAGAACTTATTGAGAATATAGCTATTTTTTCGAGGCCTGAGTTTTTGCCTCGCACATGCCTGCCTGCCATTGCTCTCGCGCAGGCGGCTCACCCCGCACCGGGCGGGACTCCGACTCGGCCGAGGACTTCGAGTGAGCCACAGTCGAACTCCTCGTCCCGGGCTCACGATGACTCTGTAATGAAATCGGTCTCCCCCATTGAGCGTTTACTTGTATTTTGAGGGGGTCTACCCATTCTTTTACTCGGAATTCCCATACCCCTCTTTACCAAGCGCATTTGCGGTTGTCAAACTATCACAATCTCTTCCAGATTAAGAAATTCTGCTTTTCCTTTGACATTAAGTAGTTGTTTCGATTAATATTATTACAAAGTTCGATAACTTTTGAGTCATTATTGTAGGGTTAATGAACCTGGGGCTTCGCCCCGGTCGGAATAACGGAACAATGGAGTACTGGCCTCCGGCCCCGCTTCCAGCCCGACTCCGTCCCGGAGTGTAGGGCTTACAAGCAGACTTC
>DAOVAK010000823.1 GCA_030671095.1 Deltaproteobacteria bacterium
GTTCTGTCTCCAACCAGGCCCTGTGATCTAAGACACGTTTCTCGATCCTGATGTTCACTGAAGGCAGGGTGTATTGGAATCCCTGTTACCGTTATATTCCTCCTATTTACGCCCCAATGCTCCAAGTAGGCCGCCCCCTCTTCTGTGGCCGTGCAGTAATGGTCACAAGGGTTTGCGACCCAGAGCCGGTGTGTCTCATAGTCTGTAGTTACCGTCATATGAGGCGTGTCAACTTCCTTGTCTTGCCGAAGGGAAGCGATGATCTCGGCCGATAGGAAGTGGGTATTGATAATGACCTCCCATGGCTCGCTCTTGAGCAGCTTTCGGATGCTTCGCAAATTCAGCCGTTCCACAAGGACCCGTAGCCGATCGCTTTTCTGTTTTGGACCCCTGGGCCGATCAAGGAGATCATACAAGTAACCAAGAACGTGGGGTGCCCTGTTGACTAAATCCAGATACGCCTGCCCGTAAAGACGGCGAAACGTGTTGTTCGTCAGCTCAAGCGCATCCAGATTCTTTACCTTGGCCTCCGGTTCAATCCTTTTGAGGGCCAACTCCACGGCTTGTGCCGCACGAAGATGCCCCGCCCCAACCGAAGCGGATAGAATAAGAAGTCTTGGAGGTCTTCTTTGCATAGTTCACCCTCTCACTTTTTTTCTGATAGCGGCTCAGCATTTGATTTTCAAGGCCTTCGGGAGCACACTGAAGCTGAACACCTCCGACTTCCACCCCATATTCCCATCAACTTGCAGCACCACTGGACGTTCCAGTTTTACTGCCAGTTGCCGCCCAGTACGGTACTGACCGACACGATTGCCCACAGTGAACGAGGTTACAGCTCCAATGATGGAACCAAACAGGCCGGAATTGATGCTGAGGATGTGAAGCAGACCATCATCAAATCGGGCCCGCGGGATAATTCTCATCCTGTATCCATAGTAAGGCTGCTTGAATACCATCAGGGTAAGCAGGTCCTTCACAATGAATGTGAATCCATCAATAGTAATCTCCACAAGGAGTCGCTTGTATTCTTTGAAGTATGCCTCCAAAACCGCTCTAAAATATACGCTGAAGCCCCTAGTGCCTTGGCTGAGATATTGATCTCGGAGCCTGAGGATCGTGCCCTCGATACCGACCGAACTCATGAATGCGCGCCTCTTCTCATCGCAGTTAATCAGGTCGTATTGATGGATCCTGCCCTCTTTGATGCGCATTGCCATATGGGAAAGACTCCCCTTCAAACCCAGGGCGTATCCCACGGAATTTCCGCTCCCCAAAGGCAGATATGAAATTGTTGTCTGCTCTAAATTGATGGAATTGATGACGTCGGAAAGGGTTCCGTCGCCCCCCGCGGCAACGAGCACATCGCACTTGCTAGCCAAGTCCCATGCACATTGACCAAAATCCTCCGCGGTGACTGTGTCGAATCCATGTATTTCTGCATTTAGGATTTTCGCTGGTTTTGCAAGTGCCGAGCGTTTCTGATCCGCCGACATTTTCCCGGAGACAGGGTTGGTGATAATAGCGTAGTGCATGCCTATTATGTGGAAGCTGGTATGGGGTCAC
>DAOVAK010000316.1 GCA_030671095.1 Deltaproteobacteria bacterium
GAATTACCCTTTAGTCGGACAGGCACCTAATTTCTTTACAAATCAGGAAATTTGGGTGCTTCTGGAATTTGATTAGTAAAGGAAAACTCTGCCTTTTTTATAGAGATAGGGGAGATTTGAGGGGAGTAATGTTCATCTCCCTTGCGTAAACTATATTTTTGAGAATTTATTCCCAAGCTCCTATTCTGTGCCTCACAATGCTTCAACCACTATATATTGCATATAACTAATTATCTTTTATTATATTTATTTAATTCCCCCTATTTTTCCCTTGACAAACATGGATTTCTGACTGTAAAGTGTCACAAAGTGTAATAAAGTGGTATAAAGTGTCATAGCAGTTGGATATTAGCCATATGTTCAGGGGACGCTCAAAACATAATCTCGATGAAAAAGGCCGGTTAGCTATCCCGGCACGCTTCAGGGAAGTCCTGGAGAAGAAGAATGATGGTTGTCTGGTTTTGACAAACCAGCATAACTGCCTTTGGGCCTTCGCCCGAGACGACTGGAGGGTCATTGAAGAAAAGGCCTCCAATCTCTCCCTTTTTGATAGGGCCGTAAACACCTATCGCCGCTATTTCATCTCCGGAGCGCAGGAATGTCCCCTAAAACAAGGAAGAATCACCATACCCCAAGATCTCAGGGAGATCGCCGGGCTAAAAAGAGAAGTGGTACTTGTCGGGGAATTGAGACTTTTTGAGATTTGGGACAAGGAGAAATGGGAGAAGGAATTCCAGCGGGCCATGGCTAAGTTCCCCGAAGTGAGCCAGTCCCTCTCGGAACTGGGAATCTAAAGGGGGTGAAATTGGAGTACCCTCACCAACCGGTTCTCGTCCAGGAGGTTGTAAGGGATCTGATTACAGCGGTGGATGGGATCTACGTGGATGGAACGGTTGGAAATGGGGGTCACAGCAAAGCCATAGGAGAAAAAATAAGCTCAAAAGGCAGATTAATCTGTCTGGACAGGGATTCAGAGGCTGTCAGGCTATCCAGAGAAAGACTATCCCCTCTGGGTGAAAGGGTCACCGTTCTTAAAGGAAACTATGCGGAACTGATCCAAGTCCTTGAAGGTCTAGGCATTAAAAAGGTCAATGGCATCTTCCTGGACCTTGGGATTTCATCCCATCAGCTGGAGAAATCCGGGAGGGGATTTAGTTTTAATCGAGATGAGCGGCTTGATATGAGGATGGACCTGGATGACAAGCTCACTGCCCACCACATAATAAACACCCTTTCCCCCAAGGAGCTTGAGAAGGTACTGCGTGGTTATGGAGAAGAAAAGAGGGCACGGAAGATTGTCAAATCCATTGAGAGAGAACGCAGAAAAGGGCCTATCGACTCATCCCTTCACCTGGCCGACCTGGTCCAGTCTGTGATCCCCGTTTCTCATCGCCCCCGAGGGAGGCATCCAGCGACACGAACATTTCAGGCATTGAGAATCGCTGTAAACAAAGAATTAGAAAACCTAAAGGCCTTGCTCGATCGGGTGCCCCCCCTCCTGAGTGAGGGAGGACGGTTGGTCATCATCTCCTATCATTCCCTTGAAGATAGAATGGTCAAGCAGGCCATGATGAACTGGGAGAGGGGGTGTACCTGCCCCCCAGATTTTCCTTATTGCAGATGCGGTAAAGTACCCCTTTTTAAGCGGGTGCACAAAAGAGGGACCAAACCAGCCCTACGGGAAGTTGAGATCAACCCAAGGGCTCGCAGCGCCACGTTAAGGGCAGCAGAAAGGATTTGAAATGGTTAGACCCATGAAACCATCCGAGGTTCAAAAAAAACGGAATGCCAAGACAGGGATCCGGGTGGGGAACAAGAAGTCCAGGAAAAGAAGACCTTACATTTCCCCCCGCCAAATCTTTCTCATAGCCTTCCTGCTTTTTGTCTTAATGGGGAGCGGTATAGGTTATGTCTGGTCTAACTTTGAAGGGACTCAAATCGGCTATGACCTTAGCCGCCTGCAACAGGAAGAACTGAAGCTCAAGGAGCTCAATCAGAAGTTAAGGGTTGAGCTGGCCACACTAAAATCACCTCAAAACCTGGAAAGGGCCACCCGTCGCCTGGGCCTTAAACAGCCCTTGCCAGAGCAAATCGTTTTCTTGCCATGAAGGTAAAGGAAAAAAAGTGGATCCGATTTAGAATTTATCTCGTGGCCCTCTTTTTTCTGGCTGGACTGGGAACCATTCTGGCAAGAGCCTATCAACTTCAAGTTCTCGAAAGGGATAGACTAGCCTCTATTGCACGCGCGGGTTACAGGGGGACCATCAAACTTCTCCCTAAACGGGGCACCATTTATGACCGGGAAGGACATGAACTGGCCGTCAGTGTTGAAGTGGAGTCAGTCTATGCCCGCCCAAACCTTGTAAAGAGAAAGAACGACACTGCCAAAAAACTGTCCCGGACCCTGAATTTGCATCGGCACAAAATTTTGGCTCTCCTGCGAAGCAAGCGACCTTTTGTATGGATTAAGAGAAAAATCTCTCCCAAAGAAGTCAGACGAGTGAGGGCTTTGGGATTAGAAGGGGTTGGATTTACCACCGAGACCAGACGCTATTACCCGGGACGGGAGATCGGCGCTCACCTCATTGGATTTGCCGGTGCTGATAACCAGGGTCTTGAAGGTCTGGAAAGGAAGTATGATCCCGTTCTAAAAGGGCCTCAGCACACCTTAGTCAAGATGCGAGATGCCCTCGGACGTCCTTTCTATATTAGCAGGCCAACATCTAAAGGCCCTGAAATGCATGATCTTGTCCTGACCATCGACAAAGACATCCAGTACAGGGCCCAGCAGGCCCTAAGGAGGGCAGTTACAAAAACCGGAGCAAAGAGTGGTCAGTGCATCATATTGAATCCTGAGACAGGGGAAATTCTCGCCATGGCTGTGGTCCCCCTCTTTAATCCCAATATTTTCTGGAAATACAAGCCCCATCAATGGAGAAACCGGACCATCACAGATTCCTATGAGCCGGGTTCTACCGTTAAGGCCTTCCTTCTGGCAGCAGCCCTTGAGACCCGGATCGTGTCTCCCCGGACCACGTTTTACTGTGAAGAGGGGGAATTTCAGTTCGCCAAACACATCATTCATGACACCAAAGGGTTTGGGACCTTGACGGTGTCGGACATTATTGTCTTCTCCAGCAATATTGGAGCCGTCAAAATAGGCCAGAAACTGGGTTACGAAAAATTCGTGACCTATCTAAAAAAATTTGGCTTTGGCAGCAAGACGGGGTTTGATCTGAGTGGAGAGAGGAGTGGATTTATAAGGCCTTCTAAACAGGCCAAAGAGATCGACCGGGCCAACATCTTTTTTGGCCAGGGCATGACCGCAAGCTCTCTTCAAATTGCAGTTGCCATGGCAGCTATAGCCAATGGGGGCAAACTGATGCGCCCATTTGTGGTCAAGGCCATAAGGAATCAATCGGGTCGTGTGGTTAAAGAGATGAAGCCCCAGGTGATCAGGAGGGTCATTTCGCCTCAGACGGCAAGAAATGTGGCTCGAATACTGGAGGGCGTCGTGAGCGAAGATGGGACAGCCCCTCTTGCAGCCATCAGTGGATACAGGGTGGCGGGAAAGACGGGGACCTCCCAGAAGGTGGACCCCCGAACCAAGTCCTATTCTAAAAAGGACTACGTGGCCATCTTTGTCGGTTTCGTACCGGCAGACAAGCCCAGGATGGTGATCCTGATGACGGTGGATGAACCCAAAGGGAAGCCATACGGCGGTTTGGTCGCTGGTCCTGCATTTCAGGAGGTGGGCACCTGGGCACTTAATTATCTCAGGATCACCCCCCAAGTTAAACTCGCCGTAGCGAACGTGGAGCCGGAGACGCAAGGGCCGCGCGTATCAAAGTTAATTCAACGACCAGAGACGTTATCAGAAAAGCCTGGACGGCTCCCGGATTTCAGGGGCCAAAGTATGCGCGAGGTTTTGAGAGGGGGAAGGGCTCTAGGCCTGAACGTGGTCCTGGAAGGCACAGGGCTGGCTGTAAAACAGAGCCCCGGGGCCGGATCTTCTTTAAAAAAAATAAAAACCGTTAAGGTGAGTTTCAGACCACCGAGGTGAAAGATCGCGAGTGCGGGATGAGACAATTGGCTTCTAACTTACGGGAACAGGCCATACCTGAGCGCGGGATGTGAGCTTACTTAGGGCCTAAAAGCAAATGACTAATGACCAATGGCAAGTGACTAATCGTGATGAAACTGATTCATTTATTAGAGGGGCTGAAGGGGTACGATCTCACCGGCGATCCTGAACAGGAGATTGAAGGATTGGCATACGATTCACGTCAGATCAAGCCAGGATACCTCTTTGTCGCCCTCAAAGGCCATGCCCTGAACGGCCACCACTACCTGGAAGATGCCGTTCAAAATGGTGCGGTGGCATTGGTTGGTGAGGAATTCATGTCCCTGAAGGAAAACCTGACAAGGGTGCGC
>DAOVAK010000732.1 GCA_030671095.1 Deltaproteobacteria bacterium
CGCTTAATACGCCCTGAAGTCGTAGTTTCGATCCTTGATTTCCACCTTGACCTTCTTCATTTCCTCTACAAAAGCTGCAAGGTTATCCGAGGCTCTCTCAAAGATCTTCTCGCCTTTTTCCTTGGAGGCCAGGAACGGATCGCCAATGGTGGCATCCTCAACATATTCATGATGTTCCATGGGGATGAAAATGTTCTCTGTTCCCTGAAAGATCACCGTGGGCACCCCGTCGGTTTTCGCGAACTCAGGCCCCAACCATTCAGGCGCATGGGCCGTGTGTTTTTTTGCCCTTTCCATATGTACACAGCGTTCATCGTGGGCCATACACTGCGCGGTCTCCATCTCCCCGGAATGCCACGCAATCTTTTCCTCCAAAAGGTCATTGATCACCTGGGTCCTGCGTTCCGTAGGCGTCATATACCATGCGCAGAAACATCCCGTCTCATATCGGAGGCGGCGAAGCGCCTCATCAACCACTTTCGTGTTAGATGCATGCTGGCTTGTATAGATCAGTTTATTGAACCCGTGAAAAATCAAGCTTTTCCCGATCTCGTATACAATCCGTCTCAGCGTCTCACCGGTAAAGGTTAACGATCCAACGCCATTATTCACCGTTCCCATATGGTGAGGTGAATATCCCACAGGAATCATGGGCGTATAAGGCACTTTTGCCTTCTTGGCCGCTCTCTGGGTGGTCTCGATCGTCGCGATCGAATCGCAAGCCAGTGGAATATGAGGGCCGTGTTTCTCCTGGCTCCCAATGGGAATCAACACCACGTCCGTCGTTTTTAGAATCTCCTGAACATCAGGATATGACATCTCCTCCATTGCGTATGTCCACATTTCTTCAGCCATTTCTAAATCCTCCTTAATTCTACCTATATTTTACATACAAAAGACCGGTATTACTCACTTCAATAATCTTTACCTTACTTTTTTCTGGACTTCCTCCCAGTTGGCGCTGTAAGAAGGTTCTTTCCCTCCAAGCACATTGATAGCATTTTGGGCCGCCCCTTCGGCAAGTTTGGCAACCGTATCTCTGGTCAAGGCCGCAGTGTGAGGGCTTACAATTAGGTTACTCAATCCGAATAGGGGGTTCTGCACATCAGGAGGCTCCTTTTCGAATACATCCAGGCCTGCCCCTGCAATTCTTTCATTCTTCAGTGCCTCCACTAGAGCCGCTTCCTGAATCATTTCCCCGCGTGACGTATTGATGATAAACGCAGTTGGTTTCATCAAATCAAACTGTTTCGGGCCCATAAGCCCCTGTGTTTCTTTGGTAAGTGGGACGTGGAGGGAAAGAAAATCAGCCGTTCTGATCACTTCTTCCATATCTTCACACAAAACGATATCAGTCCCCTCAACTGCTTTAGGTTCAATATATGGGTCGTAGGCCCATACCTCCATGCCAAAACCTTTTATGGAGATCTCAGCCACAATACGGCCTATTCTCCCCAAACCGATAAGTCCAACCTTCTTACCGGCAAGACCTAAAGGGCGATATTCAAACCGCGATTTAAAGCTCCCTCTCCGTGTCTCGTTGTCCAGGTAGAAAAACTGCTTTGCCAATGCCCCCATGAATGCAATGGTGTGTTCTGCAACAAAACGATCCTGGGGTCCCTTAACGCCACAAACCACTACATTACAATCAGTAGCAGCTTCAATATCCACATTATTGAGGCCACCACCTGTCCTGGAAATCACTTTCAGGTGGGGTGCATCTTCTATCATCTTCCGGGTCACTTGAGTAGCTGTGCGGAGAATAAGCGCATCTGCATTTTGGAGCAGCCGCCCCACGGACTGCTCCGAAGGGTCTGGACTGACGACAACTTCAACCCTACCTTCCAGAATCTTCATCCCGGCGTTGTCTATTGGTTCTGATAGCAGGACTTTTTTCATTGGAGCCCTTTAGATTGAGATATTTCAATAATTGCTCATGAGTGCAAAATATGCACATTTGAGTACATTTATTAAATATTCAAATTCTTCTGTCAACTAAAAAGTGATGAACTCGTAAAAAGTCCCTCCTGATGTCATTGCGAGCG
>DAOVAK010000619.1 GCA_030671095.1 Deltaproteobacteria bacterium
GTCCGAGATTGGTCACTCTCTTTATGCCCTTCAAGAACTTTGGCAGTGTTATGGTCTCCGGGTGCGGGTAGGGGTACACGCTATATGTACCCACATCTTGAAACTCAACCTCTTCTTCTAGTGATTTCCCGCTATCCTCAAAAAGCCTGACCGTTGTGAATTTACTATCGAGGAACATCGGGATGTCCATTTTCATGGAGTGTATTCTATGCTTCACTACCGCCGGTCCTTCTACCTTTTCGCCGCCATGGGCATGGTAAATATCTACTACCTCGACCTGATCAAGTAGAGAATCGGCGCAGAATTTAACCAGAAGGTTTGCTATACCAGGGGAACTGCCCATTCCGATTAGTGCTGAAATGCCGGCCTTCCTCGCATTCCCATCCATATCGAGGAGTTTCTCGGTGGCATCAAGGTCGTCACAGACATCGACGTAATTAATTCTTGACTCGATCACTTCCTTCAGTATGATGGGTCCGTACTTGTAATAAGGACCAACACAATTTAGTACAACTGATGAGCCTGCAATAGCGTTTCTAATACTGTGAGGGCTTACCGCATCAAGTTCAACAGCTGAAACATTACCCTGTCCCAGCCCTTCGACTACTCTATTCGCCTGCGCGATATTAATATCTGCAATTACCACTTCGGAGAATACCCCACTCGAAGCGAGCGTCTCAGCAGCTATGCTCCCAACCACTCCGCCCCCTCCTCATACAGTTACCCTTGACATTATGCCCTCCTTTCACACCTAAACTGTAATGCCTTTGCCAAACGGGTCGGCCCATGGCTTCAGAACAGCCTCCAGCTCAGGATGCTCCTTCGCATATTCCTCCAGGGGAATACCGTCTAACGTTGCGTCGATCGCCTGTCGGAATGCTTTCCCGCCGGCAATTGGACCCTGCGGATGGGCATGAACTCCCCCGCCTGAACCTATTACAATATCATTTCCAAGGTCTGCCATCACTTTCGGCACCATAGATGGTGTGATTCCACCGGATGGCATGGGGAAGGTCGGTCTAAGATGGTATAGCGGGAACGTCAGATTCTTAGCAACATTCTTGAATTTGTCGGGGATGACCGGAGCCTTCCCGTAGGGGGCAGGTATAACGACGACATCGGCTCCAGCAAGGCGCGGCAGCTTTCCTAGCACAATGTGAGAGCTCATACCATGCAGGGGTGACATGTACATAGCACCGGCAACGTCCATGTGGGCAAGAACAGGCACGTTTATGTTCGGATCCTCTGTCAGAGCTTGCATAACGGGCAACCCAACAGCCAGGTAGTTTATCATGAGTGCATTGCATCCCAGCTCTATCGCACGCTTGGCATTGTCGAAAACCTTTGGCACTTTATCCGTTATGTTCACCGTATACAGGGTATGTTCACCAGTCTCCTCGTACACCTGCTTCTCAATCTCCATGTATCGCTTGACTCGGCCCTCTATAGAATTGAATGGGGCGTCGGCTATCAGTTCGTCATCCTTAATGATGTCGCATCCCCCTAGAGCTGCTTGCCTGAACAGCTCAGCTCCAAGCTCCAGTGGATAACCCGTGCACGGCTTTATCATGTTGTTGAGCAGGGGTCGCTCGGGGATGCCCAGGATCTCCCTTACGCCTGCGATACCAAATTTCGGCCCCTTAAAACCTGCGACAAACTTCTGGGGGAACCGGATATCCAGAAGCTTTATATTCCCACCCATTGAAATGTTCCCCACCACGGATGTCAGCAGCATTGGTATCTGTGAGCCAATATTGACCTCAGGATAGGCTACCTGGATAACCCAGTTCCGCGTTTCTACTGACGGAGGCACGCTGAACTCGTAATCAGGCAACTCATAAACACCCAGCACCTTGGCAACGTGATGACGTCGTACTTCCGGAGTCTCTCCTGGAACGGCTACCCAGGTGCCTGTGCTCTGCTCAATCGCAAGCGCCATAGATAGCAATGGGATAGGGACTTCTGCCGCGAAAGAAGCCAGATAGGTAGCTATAAGGTACTCATCGTAATCCACCCCGTCGGGCAATGCCATGGGGAGCCCCAATATTTCCTCCGTATTCATTTAGACACCTCCTTGCATGAATGTGCTTCGTCAGACCTCTTCTCGTTGAGCCGCCTGTAGAAACCTTTTAGGCTTCCGTATGCATCCTGGTATGAATGGAACAGTGAATCGTAGATCTCGCGATTTTCCTCTTGCGGCTCGAGAATCATCTCCACTTTCACGACGCTCTTCAGGCTCTCGAAACTGGGATATACCCCTAGCCCAATTGCCGCTACAAGAGCAGCCCCAACCGCTCCCGCTTCCTGTGGGTTGCGTACAGCCTCAACCGTCCTTTGGGTCACATCCGCCAGAATCTGCATCCAGGATTCGCTCCGCGCCCCTCCACCAACGACCCGGAGCCTTGGAAGTGGAAACTTGAATTGTCTGTCTACAATTTCCACTATCCATCTAATATTATAAGCCACTCCTTCATAGACAGCTCGCAGCATGTTCTCGCGGGTATGGTCAGCACTCAGGTTAAGAAAACTGGAGCGGACGTTACAGTCTCCTATGGGTGCCCTCTCTCCACACATCCATGGCGTGAAGATCAAGTAAT
>DAOVAK010000768.1 GCA_030671095.1 Deltaproteobacteria bacterium
CGCCTCCAGGATGAGCCAGTTGGCGAGGATGATTCCAATGGTGAGTTCGTTGCCGAAAAACGAGACGAGGAGCTCCCTCAGCAGGATGATCTGGGCGACAATACCGCTCAGCCCCATGATGAGCAGAGAGGCTCTGAGGGAGTGAATCATAGTTCGATAGATCCCGCTGTGGAAACCTTGTCATCGTTGACGGTAACAAAAAGGGGGATTGTGGTCAATGCACCGCAGAAGAGTGAGAGGGTCGGTGCCGGGAGCCGGAATCGAACCACCGACACGGGAATTATCAGTCATCAATGCCTCGATCTCAAGCATAATGGAGATGGCTAATTCTTGGACGGTGGCGATTTGTTTCGGGTCGAATGGTATTGCCATTATTCATGGGTAATCAAGCCTATGCTCCCTTTACTGTTTCACCTCTTTTAGTGTTCTCACAAAGGAATTTATGTCATCCCTCTCTTTTAATCCGCGGGCGAAGGATTGAGCCTCTCTGCGGGAGGGAAATCGCCCCACTGCAACCCGATACAATGTCCCTTTTTTGGGAATGACGGTCTCTTCGATAAAGGCCCTGTAACCTTTCTCATCCAATTCCTTGATCAACCGTTCAGCCCACACCCTTTTTCTGAATGACCCTACGTTTACGGTATACCTGCTTACAGGCAGCTTCTGTTCGGGGATAGCCAGGATCTTGGGCTGTTCAACCTTTGCAAACCGGGGTTTCATCTCTTGGGGCTTCGTTTCAACTCTTCGCGCAATGGGGAGCCCCGTTCTCTCCGCTTCGGTACCTTTCTCCCCCTCGTCTTGCTTCGGTATTTCCGTTCCCCCGATAATAACTGTCTTCTCCTCCGTCCCCCTCTCACGACTCATCAGCGGAGCTTCGGGGAGCTTCGGCACGCTCGGCTTCTCCCCCTGTGGTTTGACCCCTTCTGGTAATTTCTCCTCTCCTTCCCTCTTTCCAACGATTCCTGGAACCATCGGTTCCTCTTTCCTCTCAATGGACGCAATGGAGCGCCTCATGCGCTTAGCAACGATCTGGGATTTTTCCCCCTCCGGTTCCATAATGAAGAAGAACGTCAGCACTAAAATCCCCAGCCCCAAACAGAGCAGGGCAACGAACAAGAGGGAGCGCTTTGAACGTCTCTGTCTTTTGAGGGAAGCCAGGGTTTGGGGTGAGGGATAGAGGGTTTCTTTTTCCGGTTTCTCGTTTTCTTTTCTCAATTCTCTCCCATGTTTTTCCAGCAATTTCTTAAAGTCTGAAAAGGAAAATCTCTCGGATAGATCTTGATTAGATTCTTCCATGAGGGCCTCCTGATCTGCCAATCATCAGGTCCGTTGCCAGTCATCTCAGGTTTATGGTAGCAAAGGAGAACAAGATTCACAAGGGTATTCGGGGCCAGGTCTTGCCTTTTGCTACCACCTGAAGACCCCCCTGCTTAAATATCTTCCGCTTTCCAACCTTATCTACGGCCAATGCTGAAATCCCTATGTAGTAGCGTCAGCCCAAATGCCTGGAATGGGATATCCACAGGAGGGACATTTCCCCCCCTTTACCTCATTGGCCAGAACGGAGAAATGGACCCGGTGGATCAGTTTATTATGGCACTGCGGACAGAAGGTACTGTTTCCCTCATGCCCTGGAACATTGCCGATATAGACATATTCCAAGCCCTCTTCTTGTCCGATCTTCCACGCCTTCTCCAAGGTGTCGATGGGGGTGGGAGGAAGATGGGTCAATTTATGAGCGGGAAAGAACCGGCTGAAGTGGAGCGGAGTCTCTTTTCCCAGGTATTCCCTTACCCAGACGCACATTTCCCTGATCCTGACCATATCGTCATTTAACGTGGGAATAACCAAGTTCACCACTTCCAAATG
>DAOVAK010000742.1 GCA_030671095.1 Deltaproteobacteria bacterium
CCAGCCAGCCATTTCTTCGATATAAAGGTGTATTTTCTGGTCTGCCGTTCGCAGCTTTTCCAGGTTATTGTCCGCATCTAGCTTACCAATCAAGATACCCTCAGGATGGTCAATAAGGTTTTGAAAGAGGTCATCTCCCAAAAAAGGTGTCACCTTATAACCGGCCCTTTCCAGGTCATCTGCAGCGTGCTGGGGGTAATTAATCATTAGGCCCCAGACCGCTGCTAGATGGGCAGAGTTGAGATGTTGCCCCAAAGTCCTGGCTGCTATAAAGGGTAACAACCTGGCCGCCTTCTTATCCTGACTTATAAATTTCATAAGCTCCGTCGCATAGTCCTTCCTATCCCCTTGGGCAGCCTGAAAAAGGGACTGGGGGATCTCTGGAAGGAGTCCCAAGGCTTCGGCCAAACGGGTATATATTTCTCCCTCCTCAAGAGGGTCTCCCCGACTGCCGCAGCATGGGTGCCGGAGTTGAAAGTATGTTTCCGGGAAAGTGAGACTGAAGAAGGTAGTGTCCCATTTCTCAAAGGCAGATTTAGCCGGTAGCACATAATGACTCATCCGTGCGGTTTCTGTCGTTGAAATTTCAATTGTAACCAACAGGTCCAGTTCCTTGAAGGCCTGCTCATAAGCCAAGGTATCAGCATAGGAGCGGAGGGGATTTGCCCCGCTGATTATCATGGCCCTCAAACGATCTTCTCTTTGCGAGAGGATCTCTTCAGGGACCACATTAGGGGGAAAGTATCCCATGATGGCCGGGATATTAGTCTCTGCCGTTCGCCAGGTCTTGGAATCCCGTTCATCTGAATGGGACCCGATGGGTATGAGGTGACCGTTGAATACATTGCCTCCCGGGGTGCCGATGCGGCCACAAACCGCCATCAGAATCATTTCCAGGTATGAATTCATGGTACTTTGCCGATCCATGAGCAACCCTAAATCGGTCCTCATTGCCGTAGGCCGGCTGGCGTACATACGCGCCAATTCACTGACTCCATCCTGGCCCACGCCACACACCTGAAGGGCCGAGGCCACATCAAAATCCGTGAACCATGGCAAAATCTTTTCAAAACCCTTGCAGTGATCCCTCAGGTAGGTCTCATTTTCCCAGCCTTCCTGCAAGATAATGGCAATCAAGGACTTCAAGAATAGGGCAGCCGTGCCAATCCGTATCTGTAAGTGTTTGTCGGCCCGTTTGGCCGTCTCACTTAATAAGGGGTCCACTACGATAAGCTGTTTGTTCGGGTCCTTGGCAAATTCATTAATCCGTCGCCGTGTCTGATTGACGCCAGCATTGCTCACATATCCATTCCAACCGATTACCAGAAAATTCTCCGCCCGATCTAAATCCGGCACCAAATGGACGTTTTGCCGGCCATATGCCCGGCCGTTTACCCAAAAAAGGCCGGTCAACTCCTGCGCCAAAGAGGAATAATGGTATTGAGATCCGAGAGATGTTAAAAGGGTGCGGCCAAAGCCTGCCTCCATGTGGCAGCCCTGACCGCCACCGCCCACGTAGGCCAAGGCTCGTGGTCCATATTTATTTAAGATCTCTTTTAGTTTTCCTGCGATTTCAGATATAGCCTGGTTCCAGGATATTTCCACAAATCCATCCCCTTTCCTTTTGAGGGGGTGGGTTAAGCGTTCTTTATGGTCCTGGTATAGGGCGATTTTCGCCCCTTTTCGGCAAATGTAACCCTTTGTTCTAGGGTGGTTCTTGTCCGGCTGAACCTGGGTGATCCTATGCCCCTCGGTTTGTACCTCCAGACCACAGTTATGGTAGCAAAGGGCACAAAATGTTCTCTTCCATTCCGCCATACTTACCTCCATTTCATGGCTTTAGAAACCACGCATCCTAAAGATTTTACAGCGAAAGATGTTTCCCAGATCCTTAGGTTCAAAGTATAGGAATTTCCTTTTTAAGTCCTTGTAGGGGCGGCCCGCCCTGGAGCGACTTCCGTGAAATGAGCTGTTTTCGCTGTAAGGTGCCTCAA
>DAOVAK010000032.1 GCA_030671095.1 Deltaproteobacteria bacterium
CCACCAGCTTTGTGGCGGCGGGGATTGCTGATTCGGAACCCATGAGAACGGGATTTACTGCCGCACGTCTTGCCATTGTGGGTTTCATCGTTCCAATCATATTCATTTTTGATCCGGCGCTCCTGTTGGTAGGCTCGGTCAATTCCATTGTCCTTGTGAGCATAACCACAATTATAGCGACAATAGGTCTGGCGGTGGGATTGTCTGGATATCTGTTCGGGCATTTCCATTTTATCTGGAGAATACCTCTGATTGCAGGGGCATTGCTTATTGTTTACCCCACAGGAGTGGCAACTATTATTGGAATTGGCCTGATAGCTGCGACCATGGTTTATCAATTCTTTGTCACAAGGGTACGAACACCGCAGCCAGTACCCATTGACGGGTAGAAAGATGTGGCCAACGACAACACATAAAGGAGTCTTTTATGGCGTTTAAGGACAATCGTGATTTCATTGAAGCCCTGAAGGAGAGCGGGGATTTGGTGGTTGTCAAAAAGGAGGTGGACTGGGACCTGGAGGCGGGGGCCATCGCCAGGCATGCCAGCGAACAAGAAGGTCCTGCGATACTCTTTGAGAAGATCAAGGATTATCCCGATGGGTACCGAATTTTTGCTACCCCTGTAGGGACCTACAGAAGGGTGGCCGTAGCGCTGGGGCTTCCGGCCGATACACCAATAAAAGAGGTCTATGAGGTCTATGAACAGAGGGCTGAGAATCCTGTAGCCCCCAGAGTGGTTGAGGGTGGTCCCTGTAAAGAGAACAAGATGCTGGGGGATGAAGTGGACCTTTATCACTTTCCCACTCCCATGTGTCATGATGGTGACGGGGGCCGATACATCGGTACGTGGGGTTTTGTGGTCTGCAAGGACCCGGATAGCGATTGGGTCAATTGGGGGATGTACCGCTTCCATATTAATGGCCAAAGATCTCTCGCCATGTCTCCGGCTCCTGGAAGCAACCTGGGCTCGCTCTTCCGTGAAAAATTTATTCCCCAAAATCGTGCCATGCGGATCGCAGCGGTTATCGGTGCTGATCCCCTGTCAAGCATTGCTTCCTCTGCAGGTCATCCAGTGGGCCAGAGCGAAGTCTTTCTGGCCGGGGGTTTGCAACAAGAACCCGTGGAACTGGTGAGGTGTGAAACGAACGACCTCATGGTTCCGGCTCACAGTGAAGTCGTCATTGAAGGTGAAATCTTGCCGGATGTGAGCGCGGCTGAAGGCCCCTTCGGGGAGTATCCAGGATACCGCTCTCCCGGGTTTGAGGCCAAGCTTTACTGCAGAGTAAAAGGGGTTACTTTTCGGAATTCACCCATTCTCACCATGTCCAATCTAGGTGTGCCACCGGACGACAGTCATGTGGGCGGATGTATCAGTATATCCGTATCCCTGAAGAAACGCCTTCAGCGAAAGGGGCTTCCTGTTTTGGATGTATATCAGAACCCCGAGGGATCGGCCTTTATGTTGATCGTCAGGGTCAGCGAAGGTGGCCCCGAGGTGGTTAAGGGTATAGCGGACTCGTTCGGCATACGGCGGGCATGGATCAGCAAAATTGTTGTGGTGGACGAGGACGTGGATGCATTTGACATGCGACAAGTGACATATGCCCTGGCAGTGAAGTGCAATCCCGCCACTGACATATTGGTCAAAGAGACTCCACCGGGCACGGGAAACCCCTTCTCGCCGCTGCTCTCTGTGGAGGAATTGAAGACACTCAAGGGCTCCATGGCCTATTTTGATTGTACGTGGGATCCCAAACGGCCCAAAGACGAACTTCCCTTGAAGTCATCCTTCGACTCCATCTATCCCGAGGAGATTCGACAGAAGGTCTTGGCCAATTGGAGCGAATATGGCTTCTAACTGAACGCATGAAACATAAGAGGAGTAATAGGATGCCGACGGAGTACCAAACCTTTGTGAGCACACCTGACATCTTGAGAGAAGATCAGGAGATTAAGCTCGCTGTGAAAGACCTCACTCCCGGTCCCAGAAAGTATGATTGTCGAATCGTGAAGGCGGTGGTCGCAAGGGACCCGGAGAAGTTACCTGGTTCCGATGTCCTCTGGCTGAGATCCTTAGTGGGGAGGAAATTCCCTGAACCGTGGGCCATTAAGATTACGGAGGAATTGGGGGATTCCATGCCCGTCACGCCATATCAACTCGGGATTGAGGTGACAAAGATGCTGAATGAGGATCTAGGCTGAAGGAGGCCTTTTCCGCGTCAAGGTTGAGTTTTTGAAGATCCTCGCTTTATCATAAAAAAGGGGAAAGAAAATGAGGGGTTCGCTTTACACCCAGGAATTAATAGATGATTACCTCAGGAAGGGATACTGGGACCTGACAACGAGGGCAGGTGTTGTTGACCGGAACGGCAGAGAAGTTCCGGACAAAGAGGCCATTGTCGATTCAAAGGCCCGACTCACCTGGTCTGAAGTGAGTCAGGGAAGTGACAGGCTTGCTTTAGGTCTGCTGGGCCTGGGATATAAAAAAGATGACGTCATTCTTGTGCAGTTGCCCAACTGGGTTGAGCTTTATCTCCTTCTGGTTGCCTGCGAAAAGGCAGGCATTATTCTTGCCACTGCCCAGCCCACGTTTCGCCACGCAGAGCTTGGTCCTGTCTTGAAACACGTAGAGGCAAGAGCGATTGTCATACCGTATGAGTTTCGGAATTTCAATTACTTTGAAATGGCAAAGGAGATGCAAAAAGAGGTTCCCACATTAAAAGACATTATCATCGTGGGGGATAAGATCCCTGAAGGGGCTATTTCCTTTGAGGAGGTTGGGCAGGGTGACGTGGAGGGTAAATTCCCACCGGATTACCTTAGAGAAATCCGTCCTGATCCTTTCGAGGTCGTGAAAATCGCCACCACGAGTGGTTCCACCGGCACGCCCAAGTGTATTGAATTTGCCATAGCCAACAGAATGGCCTCAGGGAGGAACATGGCAAAATGGTGGGAAATGGGTCCCAATGATATTGTGGGTGTCTTCTACAACATCATCGGGGGAGGAGCCTCCATCATCTCTCCTTTTGCATCTCCTATCGTTAGGGCAAAGGTTGTCCTTGTAGACCGATTTGATCCTCAGTTAGCCTGTGAGTTGATCGAGAAAGAAAAGATCACGATTGCCGCCATCGTGCCTGCACTCATGGCAAGGCTGCTGGATTATCCTGATCTGGACAAATACGATTTCAGCTCGCTCCGCCTGATACACAATTCGACCGCTGTGCTCCCCTATGAGTTGGGAATCAGAGCTGAAAAAGCGCTCGGGGCGCGCTATGTGCAGACCTTTGGGACCATGGATGGCGGTTCTCCAATTGCCACATTCTCGATTAATGACCCTCCTGAGGTAAGGGTGGGAACCGTTGGGCGGCCATACTATGAAGGGACTTTTAAGATGCTGGATGAAAATGGCCTGGAACTTCCCAAGGGGGAAATCGGGGAGGTGGCCTACAGGGGACCTTGCTGCGCGAGCGGTTATTATAAGAACGAAAAGCTCAATGAGGAGTGCTGGCGTGATGGTTGGTATTTTACCGGTAATCAGGGTAGATTTGACGAACACGGAAATGTCATCATCTTAGGTCGCAAACGCGAAACCATAATCCGTGGAGGTCAAAATATTTTTCCAAGCGAGATCGAAAATCTACTGATGCAACACCCAAAGGTGAGTGATGTTTCTGTCGTTCGAATGCCTGATCGAATCATGGGTGAGAAGGCCTGTGCCTACATTGTAACAAGGCGAGATCAGGTGATAACCTTTGAGGAGATGGTTTCCTTTTTGAAGGATAAGAAGCTTGCCGCTTTCAAGCTGCCGGAAAGGCTTGAGATCCTGGATGAGCTTCCCCTGGTTCCTGCGGCACAGAAAGTGGATAAGATCAAACTTGAGAAAGATATTGCCCGCAAGCTTGAAGAGGAGAGCCGGCAAGTATAGAAGATGCAAAATATTCCCAAGACCTGAGACGGTTTGCAGAGTAAAAGGCTTGAGGCCCGGTTTTTGAAGAAATTATGCTTTTGATCAAGGGTACTTGAAGTTCATTTGTTAAGATAAGGAGGTCACAACTGGTGGAGTCTTCATTTGAGGATCTGGACAAGATGTTCAATGCGGAAGGTTTTGCGGTCATTGGGGCATCTTCGGTACGTGGAAAGGCTGGCAATCAGATCATCGAATTTGCTCTCGAGATGGATTATAAGGGGTCTATTTATCCAATCAACCCCACTTCCGAGACCATCTTGGGTCTAAAATGCTACGAAAAGATCTATGATGTTCCTGGCCAGGTGGATGTGGTGGCCGTGGTTCTGCCAGCACCTGCCTGTTTGGAGGCAGCCAAAGAGATTGTTGAACGGAGGAAAGTGAAGGGAGACGTGACAGGCGTTGTTGTGGTTTCCGCCGGTTTCAGCGAACACAGCCCCGAAGGCGAGCAGAGGGAAAAGGAACTGCTTGAGATCTTGTCTCCCCATGGTATCAGGCTTGTGGGACCCAACTGCCAGGGTATTCTTGACACGTACAGTGGGGTCAACACCTCTTTCGATGTGGGAGGTTACCCTAAAGGTGGGGTATCAGTCATTGCTCAGAGCGGTGCCTTTTCCGCATCATACCTGGAGTGGGCACATCCCCTGGGCTTGGTGGGGTTGAGTAAATTCGTATCTTTGGGAAACATGGCGGATATCGATGTCATAGAACTTCTCAAGTACTTGGAAAAGGATGAAAGAACCAGAGTGATTTCACTCTATCTGGAAGGAACCCCTAAAGCAAGGGAATTGATCGAAACTGCTGCCGAGGTATCCAAAACGAAGCCGATCGTTGTCATGAAGACGGGAAAGACACATCTCGGCTCTCAGGCAGCTATAACCCACACGGGTTCTATTGCTGGAAGCGATGAGATTTATGATGGCGTCTTTAGACAGGCGGGTGTGATCCGGGCGTCAACCATGTCGGAGTTCTACGATACCTGTCGAGCCTTTGGCAAGCTACCTCTGCCCAGAGGGAATCGAATCTACATACTAACCGTGGTGGGTGGCCCGGGGACCATCTGCCTGGACGAATTGTCCGTCAAAAAGGAGATCCAGATAGCGCGGCTCTCTGAGAACACCAAGCGCAATTTAAAGGAGGCACTGGCATTCACCGCCTCGGTGGAGAGACCAGTGGGTTACACAGACATGACCGGCGCGGTAAGTGAAGCGTTGCATCAGGACGTCATCAAGATGGTGCTGAGTGACGAGAATGTGGATGGCGTCATATACCTGACCACACCACCCGCTTTCTTGGATCAAAGAGGGCTGGCTGAAAATATCGTGGCCGCTTATAAGTCTTTTCCGGAGGAAGAGAGAAAGCCCTTTCTTTCCGTCGTGGGCTACGGTTACAGTGTTGCAGAGTGCCGTAAAATCATGGAGGCTAACGATTTACCCACGTTAGAATATGCAGACATTGCAGCTCAGGTGATGACCAACATGGTCCGTTACGTCGAGTATAAAAATCGGTCACATAAATAATATATTGAACAGGATAAGAGGGGTTGAATGATGAAAAGCAAGGAGATCATAGATAGGAATCTTTCGGGAGGAAGAGAATATATCCCTGAATTTGAGGCTTATGCTATTTGCGAAGAGTTCGGTATTCCTTACCCGGGTTACCAATTCGTCAGGACGATGGAAGAGGGCATAAAAGCGGCTGAGGTTTTGGGGTATCCAGTCGTACTCAAGATTGTATCACCGGATGTCATACACAAATCAGACGTGGGTGGTGTTATTGTGGGCATAGAATCAAAGGAGGCCTTCACTGCCGCCTATGAAGAGCTTATTCAAAACGTGAAAGAAAAGGCTGGGGAGGTGACGATCGATGGCGTGTTGGTCCAGAAAGCCATGCCCAAGGGTGTGGAGGTGGCAACCGGAGGGCTGAGGAATGAGCAGTTTGGGCCTGTGGTGATGTTTGGCTCAGGAGGCATCTTGATCGAAGTATTTAAGGATGTGGCTTTTCGACTGGCCCCCCTGGACAAAGCAGAGGCGAAACGACAGATAGAAGATACCAAGGCATCCGAGATCCTCAAAGGGGTCAGGGGTGCCCCTCCATCTGACATGGATGCTGTAGCCGAGTTGATCGTCAATACCGGAAGGCTGGTGTCGGAGCTGTCTGAAATAGACCAGATCGACTTTAACCCAGTACTGGCTTACCCCACTGGGTGCTGTATCGTTGATGCAAGGATCATCGTAAAAAAAGGGGTTTAGGGGGGGTGGATAACGTGAATAGGAAGGAGGGTGAAAAATGAAACCTGCTCCATTTGAATACTTTGCTCCAGCCTCACTGGATGAGGCGGTAACTCTTTTGAAGGAGTACGGGGAAGACGCAAAAGTTATTGCAGGTGGACAGAGTCTGATCCCCTTGATGAATATGCGCTTGGCTACCCCTAAACATCTGATCGACATTAATAAAATTGAGGGACTGGATCAGATCAGGGAGGTTAATGGCCATCTGGAGATTGGGGCCCTGAACCGACACTATATGATCGCATCTTCAGAATTGATTCAGGAGAAGTGCCCTCTTCTGGCCGAAGCAGTCAACCATGTCGCGCACCGACAGGTTCGATATAGGGGCACTTTCGGAGGGAGCGTGGCTCACGCCGACCCTGCTGGTGAATTTCCCACCGTGGTCACGGCTTTAGACGGGGAGATAAAGCTGGTGGGCCCAGGTGGTGAGCGTTGGATAAAACCGGAAGAGTTCTTTATGGGCTATCTCATGACAACGGTCGAACCCGATGAGATCTTGACCGAGATAAGGGTTCCCGTTACCCCGATTGGCTCAGGCTTTAGCGTGTATGAGTTTGCCAGAAAGGAGAACTATTTTGCTATAGCCGGCGCCGTCTGTCTTCTTTCAGCAGAGGGCGATAAGGTGAAACAGGTGGCGTTGGGACTTCTGGGCGTCTCCCCTGCCCCGGTGAAACCGCGTGAGGCCGAAGACCTGCTCCGAGGAAATGTTTTCAGTGATAAACGGGTTGAGGAAGTGGCCAAATCTGTCATGGAATCTGTAGAGCCTGATTCGGATCTTCACGCCTCTGAAGACTATCGTCGGGAGATGGCCGGTGTTGTCACCAAACGGGCGTTAAGGGCTGCATTTTCAATGGCGATTAAGGGAGGTTGAGATTAGGGATGGAACCACTGGGAAATAACAGTAGACACTCCATTCAACTCAAAGTGAATGGAATCGATTATCAATTGGAAGTGGAGGCCCGAAGGCTCCTGGTCGACGTCCTTCGTCATGATCTGGGTTTGACGGGCACCCATGTGGGTTGTGAACAGGGCGTATGCGGTAGTTGCACTGTCATTCTGAATGGACAGGCGATCAACAGTTGTCTCATGTTTGCCGTTCAGGCAAATGGGACAGAAATTAGAACGGTGGAGGACCTGGCACGAGGTCATGAATTGCATCCTTTGCAGAAGGCCTTCAAAGAACAACATGCCTTGCAGTGCGGCTTCTGTTCTCCGGGTGTACTGTTGAATAGTCTGGATCTGCTCCAGAAAAATCCCCAGCCCGATGAGGAAGAGATTAAAGAGGGAATATCAGGAAATATGTGCCGTTGTGGAGGATACGATAACATCGTAAAAGCGATCCAAGAGGCTGCATCGGAGTTGGCCAGGAAGAATGCCGACTGACGGGATGCGTTCGAACCCTATCTGGCTACTGGATAGAAAGGACTTTTCGAGATGGAAGAGACAGATCGTTGGGTATCAAAAAGTATAGAAAGATTGGAGGATGAGAGGCTTCTCAGGGGTCGTGGGCAGTTCATCGATGATCTGAAGCCATTTCCAAATATGTATCATGCGGCCATACTCAGAAGCCCTCACGCCCATGCCCGCATAAAGAATATCGATGTGGAAAAGGCCCTCTCCATGCCGGAGGTGGTATCTATATTGACAGGACAGGACGTGGCCAAGTTGTCGAGACCCTTTATTGTCACCGGACCGAAGAACATGAAATATTACTCTTGCGCCATAGATAAGGTCCGTTATGTGGGTGAGCCAGTTGCTGTGGTCGTGGCAAAAGACCGTTATTCAGCCGAAGACGCCCTTGGACTCATTGATGTGGAATACGAACCGCTGCCTGTCGTGGTGGATCCGGAGAAAGCTCTATTGCCCGATGCCCCTGTGCTCCACGAAGAACATGGTGATAATTTAGCCATGGATCGGGTTTACACCTATGGTGAGGTGGACGAGGCATTTGCCAAGGCCGATGTGGTGGTCAAGGAGCGTCTACTTTTTCCCAAGTATGCATCCTACCCCAACGAGACATATGGCGTGATAGCCAATTATGAAGCGGATTCCGACAAGATCACCGCGTACTGTAATTTCCATGGTCCCTACTCCATGCACCCCGTGATGGCCATTGCCCTAAATACCCCTGCAAACAAACTGCGCATCATTGTCCCTCCGGACGTGGGCTCCTCCTTTGGCGTCAAGATAACCAGCTACCCCTATGTGGTACTTATCTGCTTGGCTGCCAAAAAGGCGGGTGTTCCCGTCAAATGGACAGAGGACAGGATGGAGAGTCTGATGGCCAGTTCCAGCACGGTGGACCGCGTCGCCTACGTGAGTATTGCGGCCAGGAAAGACGGCGTCTTTCTCGGACTGGATATGGATGTGATTGATAACGTGGGGGCCTACATAAGGGCCCCTGAACCAGGGTGCGTGCTCAGGTATCTGGGCAATCTCACAGGCCCTTACCATATCGGTGCCGCGCGGATGAAGGCCCGTATTGCGGTGACTAATAAATCCTTAACGGGACCCATACGGGGATATGCCTGCCAACACCTCTACTTTGGTATTGAAAGGATGGTGGATCGGTTGGCTAAAGAGCTCCATATGGATCCGGCAGAAATAAGGCGAAAAAACCTGATCATGCCGGACCAATTACCTTATAAGACGATCAGTGGGGGTGTGTATGATGCAGGAAACTATCCTGCAGCCTTTGAAAAGGTCCTCGAGATGGGTGATTACGAAGCGCTGCTTAAGGAGCGAAAAAAGGCCCGCAAAGAGGGAAGACTCTTTGGAATCGGTCTGGCGCTGGGAATTGATCCCTCGGGATCCAATATGGGCTATATGCAGATGGCACTACCTGCTGAGGCTCGAAAGAGGCCCATGTCTGGTTCTGCGCAGGCGACGACTATCCAGATTGATCATGGGGGTGCCGTAACGGTTGAGCTGAGCACAGTATGTCACGGTCAAGGTCACGAGACCGTCGTAGCACAAGTGGTAGCGGATGAACTGGGAGTCTCCCCATACAGTATAAACGTGGTGGGCGGGATGGATACCAGTTTGCGGTCCTGGACCATATCAACGGGAACCTACTCGAGTCGCTTTGCTACCGTGAGCGCTTCTTCCGCAGCACTGGCGGCACGAAAACTCTTGGAAAAGATGTATACGATTGCAGCCCATCTGTTGGGTGCAAAGCGAGAGGATATTGTAAGAGAAGGAGAATCATTTGTTTTAAGAGGAACGGATAAGCGATTATCCTTCAGGGACCTGGCCGCACCAGCCCACTGGGATACGCAGGCCCTTCCCGAGGGCATGGAACCCGGTCTTTCAGCGACGTATTTCTTTGGGGCCACGCCTGCCACAAGAGGTGAAGGAGATCAGATCAATTCTTCGGTGGGTTACGGGTTTGGGGCTGATCTGGCTGTGGTGGAGGTTGATCCGGAGACCTTTCAGGTCAAGGTACTCGGCTATTACTCGGTACATGATGCTGGGACCATTCTGCATCCAGCCATTGTGGAAGGTCAGGTTAAGGGTGCTGCCCTCCATGGTATTGGAGCAGCCCTATATGAAGAGCTCATGTATGACGAGAATGGCCAGTTCTTAAATAGCACATACGCGGATTATATCTGCCCCGGCGTGAATGAAACACCCAAGATGGTGACGGGTCATGTGGAGACACCCTCACCTCTAAATGTTCTCGGATCGAAGGGTATCGGTGAGGCGAGCAGTCAAACGGCTCCTGTGGTCATTGCCAATGCCGTTGAAGACGCCTTGGAGCCTCTGGGAATGAAAATTGACCGTCTCCCCCTCTCACCCCATTTTCTCTGGAGCCTAAAGAGATCGAAAGATTCATAGGTTAGTTTACCATATAAACCACTGCTGTTTGGAGACTGTATGAGCGATTTATATAAGGAGAAATTTACGGTTAATGGGAAGAACATCATTTTTTTGAGGGATAGAAATCCCATAGAGAACAGGTCTGTCACTAGTGAGCAGGAAGATTTGAAACTGCTGATGTACGATGTGACCGATCCCAGTCTGGTCCCATCAAATTATGACAAACCGGACGGGACACCCATGACCCTAATGGAAGGTGAAGGGATCAGAGTGGACCTTTCTAAGAGGACGGTTGAAGAGATGTCCTTTTGGCACCGCAGCGCTGACTTCGATGAACTGATTTTCTGTTTTCAAGGATCAATCAAGTGGGAGACTGACCTGGGCGAGGTTGAAATGAGGCCTGGTCAGATGCTTCTCATCCCCCGAGGTATTGCCCACCGCTCCATACCTGGAAAGTCTGGAGATATCAATATCATCATCGAAATGAAGATATGGTCTCCGTTGGCAGAGGTCATCACCGGGTTTGACGCTTCAAAAAAAGATTAAGAACTGACAAAACCGCATGAAAGGTGGGAAATGGAGAAGATAGATATATTACTGAGAAATGCCGATTGGTTGATCACGATGAACCAGGAGCGGACCATCTTTCAAGACGGAGCGGTTGCCATTCGCCAGGACCGTATCGTGGAAGTGGGAAAGACGGAAGAGCTTACCAAAAGATATGGATCTCATGAAGAGATCGATTGCACCGATAAGGTGGTCCTCCCTGGTATGATCGATTCTCATGTGCACTCTGCCTTTCAGATGAGTCGAGGGCTTGCCGATGAGGTGGGAGAGCAGGCGTTCCTCTTTGAGCGTATGTACCCCTATGAAGGCTGCATGGACGAGAAAGATACATACTGGAGTGCCACCCTTTGCGCGCTGGAGCTCCTTAAACATGGGGTCACCTGTTTCATCGATCCTGGAAACTACGAAATCGATCAGACGGCCAAAGCCGTTGAAAAGGCCGGGATGCGCTGTGCTCTTTCCAAGAGCAGTCTAGATATCGCCAAATCCGGCCTCGGTGGGCTTCCTGATAAATTCATTGAAACTACGGGGCAGGCTTTGGAAAGAAGTGAGGCTTTGGCGGAGAGATGGCACAACAAGGCCGATGGGCGCATCAAGGTCTTTTTCTCCTTCAGGGGATTGAATAATTCTACAGACCAACTGATAACCGGTATGAAGAAATTGGCAGACAGATATAATACGGGTGTGCAGACCCATTGCGCCTTTGCCCAGAAGACCCGTGATGTTTCACTGGCCCAGCACGGAATGACTGAAGTGGAAAGGCTCTACAAGCTGGGTGTGCTGGATAACAATCTGGTCTTGAGTCACTTGGGCTGGCTTTCGGCCAGGGAACTGAATCTTCTGAAAGAGAATGATGTGAAAGGTGTTGTCTGCCCGAGCTCGAGTGTTCACAACGGATACGGGAATCTGCTGATGGGGACAATACCTCTCCTTATGGAGATGGGGGTACCCATGGGGATAGGCTCTGATCATGCCTCTTCAGGAATCATAGACATTTGCCAGGAGATACGGATTGTTAGCACGGTACTAAAGGAGATCCGCCTAGATCCCAAGATTATGGCTCCGGAAAAGGTCTTAGAGATGGCGACTGTGAACGGGGCCAAGTGTGCTCTACGGGATGAGGAGATTGGATCTCTGGAACCGGGCAAGAAGGCTGACCTCACAATTTTTGATACGCAGAGGCCGGAATGGCAGCCGCTGTATGCCAATCCCTTGGTTAACCTGGTCTATAGCGCCACAGGGAGCAGCGTGGATACAGTACTCGTTGACGGGAAGGTGCTGGTACAAGGGGGGCGAGCGCTGACCATAGACGAGCACGAAGTCTATAAAGAGGTAAAACGACTGAAAAGTGGGATACTACAAAAGACCGGACTCTTAGAGAAAATAAAACCGCAGTGGCCTGTTCTATAGGCCACATGAATTGAACTTTTCAGGAGTTTTACACCGGATGGAATCTGTGATTCTCTTAATCTCACCCCATACATGCGACCAAGAACTCAGAGAAAACATCTCCAATTGAGACCCCTATCCTCCCACGTAAATAACGCAGCTGCGATTGTAAAGCGGTCATGAATTTCAGATTCAAGGCTGG
>DAOVAK010000386.1 GCA_030671095.1 Deltaproteobacteria bacterium
GTCATCGCTCCTCGGCGCCTTACATCTGATACCTTCCTGGTGATCAGGAATCCTCCAAAACCCGCTGATTTCAGTAAGGATACCTGAATTAGAAGGTGGATTAGGGGATAGGCGAGAAGGGGTGTTCCTTGCACGATTCAACAAGTCAGAGACTGATGGAGATGTTTCAAAACCTCCTGAACCACTTTGGTCCGCAAAGGTGGTGGCCGGCTGAGACGGAGTTGGAGATGATGGTTGGGGCGGTACTGACACAAAATACAAACTGGAAGAATGTGGAAAAGGCCCTTAATAATCTAAAGAAAGGGAACCTACTCTCCTTGCACAAACTCAGCACACTCTCCACTTCAGAAGTGGCTGAATTGATCAGGCCGGCGGGGTATTTCAATATTAAGGCAAAACGACTGAAGAATCTGATTGATTTCATTGTAGAGCACTACCAGGCCGAGCTGTCCCTGTTTTTGAAGGAAGAGACTCAGGCCCTCAGGGAAGGTCTCCTGTCAGTCAAGGGAATTGGACCTGAGACCGCGGATAGCATATTGCTCTACGCGGTTCGCCGACCTGTGTTCGTTGTTGACGCCTATACTCACCGCATCATGAAGCGCCACGGCATGACGGATGAGCAGGCGAGCTACCACGAACTGCAGGCGCTATTTATGGATCATCTCCCTGAGGATTCAGCCCTTTTTAATGAATTTCACGCCCTGCTGGTTAAGACCGGAAAGGAATACTGCCGAAGAAAACCCCCTTGTCACATCTGTCCCCTCAAGGCGTGGGGACCCATCTCACCTTTTTCTGATTTCTGATTAACCGCTTTCTAATTAACCGCAGACCCACCCCAGTTGAATAGTCCCGAATTATCGGGCCCCAGTGAAATAGGCTACACATTTCACGGGGTAAAAATTCAACGGGGCAAGCACAGACATTCATAGACAGAAGTCGCCCTTAATAAGAATAGATTGAGGTGATAGTGGAATTTGAGGATCGCCTTAAATTAAGGGAAGTGGGCTTTGAGGAAACAAAAAACAAGATTTTTGTTTACTCAAAGCCCACCTCCCGTTGTTCAACCCAGCCGCACGGGGTTGAACCCCGCTCCGCGGGTATTTTAGGCATCTGCTCATACAGCGTCCATGAGTGTCTGCGCAGGCCTGCCCGCCATCGTCCCGCTCAGAGCGGGGCTCAGGCGAGGCGGGCGGGTCTGCGGCTAATTAATAATTGCTTTTGCCCAACTCTGTTTTTGTTCGGGAAATCTCAGATAAAGCGAGAATATGAAACCTGTAAGGATAACCACACCAGCGAGGACAATACCCAAGGCAAAGCAACCCGCGTCACCCGCAATGCCAATCCCGATGGGAATGGCCCCTGCTCCAAAGAGAAATGCAATGGGAATGGAGAGGGAGACAGCCAAATTCCGAATGGCTGGGGGCCCGATGAGGGCCAAGGCGGCAAAGCCTGCGGGAAAAAAGCAAACAGCCAAGGCGGGTTGTATGAAGATGATGACTATCATCCAGTACCCGTGGGCTATGCCCAGCATGACTGTGGTGAGACCGGTGAGCAAGAAGATACCACTTAAGGTCCGCCTTGGACCTAACCGATCCACGGCCCATCCCGCAATGAAGGCCATACCCAGCCCAGAGATTCTGGAAATGGCGATCAGCGTATTGGCGTGGTTTTGACCCATAGATCGTTCAGTTACAAGATAGAGGGGAAGCATGGCGAATATACCCATGGAAGCACCGACGGCTAGGCAGAAGAGGACCACCATGATCCTGAAATTGGAGTCCGCAAGAAGGGCCCTAAAGGATCTAAGACTGGGGGCCTCACCAGGGAATTCTCCGCCTCTCCCAAACCGTGTAAACACCATACCAACGAACAGTGAAGCTCCGCCCAAGAAGGCTATAACGCCACGCCAAGAAGACCATCCCAGAAAGGCCTCAGCCACCAGAGGCGCCACGACAAAGCTCAAATTGGGAGCCAGTTCGTGGATAGCAACTGCTTTGCCCCAGTGCCTTGAAGCCACCATGGAAGTGAGGGTTGCAATACCCGAGGGAAGATAGAGACCAGCCGCCATTCCGAGAAAGATGAGGCCCAGCCGAATGCCCCACAGGCTATTGCTAAAGGAAACCCCCAGAAGTGCGATACCAAGCGCTATGGAGGAAAGGATGATGGTCTTTCTGTGAGTCAGTCGGGAAGAGAAATATCCAGAGCCCAAAAGAACCGGGAAGAATCCCACGGAAATCAGCAGAAATAGTGATCCTGCTTCGCCATGGCCAATACCCAGGTCCTTTTCGACTGTGGGCAATAAGGGAGCAAGGATGATCCGGGCCATAAAGTTGAGGAAAAAGATCAAAGCCAACAACAAGAGAGGTTTCGATTGTGCGAGAATGGAGTCGGACTTCTCGTCTTGGCCACCACCAGGATCTCTTCTTTGAGTCAAGATATCCGTCAACGGATGTGTCCCCTTTGCAAAGTCCTTCCAAAGGATGCCGTGCCGAAATGCAGTTTCTTATCAGAAGAAAGTGAAGAAAACAAATTCATTTCAGATTCAACTCCCTTATGTTGACTTATTTACAACGGAATATTAGAGTGAAAAATACCGTGTGACCAAGAATACGCAGGATTCGGAGGAGGTTTCTCAATAATGAATCGGTACATAAGGGCTTTACGGGCTCCCTTCTTGACCGGGTCCATCGTCCCCGTAATCATAGGTTCCGCCCTGGCCTTTACAGACAAGACCTTTTCGTTCCCCTTGTTTTTGATCGTGCTCCTGGGCGTGTCTGCCTTGCACCTGGGTTCGAACCTCACCAACGATTATTACGATGCCAGAGGGAGTGATCCCATTAACATCCGGTTAACCCCTTTCAGTGGTGGAAGCCGTGTCATACAAAACGGAGAAATCGCCCCAACCTTCATTCTTCTTATGGCCATTGGCTTTTTTGTCATTGCCCTGTTTGCCGGTATCTTGTTGGCCCACATGGGAAGGCCCCTTGCCATTGTCATCGGTCTTATGGGCCTTGTGGCGGGATGGGCTTATTCATCCCCACCACTCCAATTGATGTTGCGGGGGGCAGGTGAGCTGGTCATTTTCTTGGCTTTCGGTCCACTGATTACTCTAGGGACATACTATGTAATGTCAGGTCAGTTGAGCTGGCAGGCTTTTGCTATCGGCATACCACAGGGCTTTCTGATCGGAGAGGTGATCTGGATAAATCAGTTTCCAGATTTTCAGGCCGATCAACAGGCGGGTAAAAAGAACCTGGTTGTTCGGTTGGGACCCCGTATTTCCAGATATCTCTATTGCGCTTTTATGTTATCCGCATTTATCATTGTCATCCTTCTGGTCGGCATCCCCGGGATATCCTATCTGGCCATGCTTGGCCTGGTTGCTTTCCCCCTTGCACTAAAGGCGATGAGAATCTTGTGGCGGGAATATCTCTCTCACGAGGCGCTGATTCCGGCACAGGCCCTCACAATACAGACGCTCATAGCCCAAGGTCTTCTTCTCTCCCTCGGTCTCGTTTTAAGTCGTTTTATCCATGTCTAGAACCATGTTCGCTTATGCCAGTAACCCATAGGAATTCCAAAAGGCGTTTTTCACGAAAGAAAGTGGGTATCATTAGTTTGGGCCTGTTGTTTTTGGCCGGCCTCTTGCTGTGTGCTGCATTAGTTCTTTTCTTCATAACGCCTGCGAAAAAGGGGGGCAAGAACCAGTCGGTTATCGTCAAAGAGGGCCTCAGCCTAAAAGAGGTGGCAGGGGAACTGGATAGAAAAAAAATCATAACGAGTAAGGCCCTTTTTGAACTTTGGGCCGAACTTTTGGGTTATAGCCGGAAAATCAAGGCCGGAGAGTATGAACTGGGCTCCCATATGGCGCCCAAGAGGATACTGGAGAAGCTGATCAAGGGAGAGGTGATTACCTATCC
>DAOVAK010000776.1 GCA_030671095.1 Deltaproteobacteria bacterium
ATACAACCCTTGTTTTTTTCATGCCTGCTGGGTAAAATGTGTTGCAATGCCTGCTTTGCACAAGATGGAACCCGTCAAGAGACGGTCCCCAGATGTGCGAGGATCAAAGGCGAATTCATCATAGAAAGCGTCCTGTGTTAAAAGTGGAGTCAATGATCCCGATCACTCGCCCAATGAGAATGATGGTTTTTTGTATTCCCTTATGCTTACTGACCCTGCTTGCCAGTGTTGGTTATGCCACCCCTACTCAAGCCCAATCACAGCCGGAAAATCCACTGGGGGTAAAGAACGTCCTTATACTGAATGCTTTTGAATCCAACATACCTGCTTTCCAAAAAACCAATCAAGGTCTGTCAGCCGCACTGCAATCCGGTGGGATAGGCATCAGAAATCAGTTCTATGAGCACCTGGACCTGGTACGTAATCCGGGCCCTGAAAATCGAAGGCTTCTGTTGGACCTGATGCGCCAGCGCTACGGCCAGCGCAAGATCGACTTCATCATCACCATGTACCCTGAAAGCCTGAAGTTTCTGCTTGATGAGGGTCAGACGATCTTTCCCGATGCGCCTGTCCTGGCCCTCTACCTGCCGCAGGGTTTTGAGCTGCCGGAGACGGGGCGCCGAATCACTCCTCATTTAGTCATTCCGGATCTCAAGCGAACGATCGAGATCGCGCTGAAGCTAGTTCCAGGGGCCAAGCGGGTCTATGTCGTGGGCGGAACCCATCCTTTGGATAGATGGTTGGAAAACATAGCGCGACAGGATTTCAAAACATGGGAAGGCCGCTTGGAAGTTCGCTATTTGAGCGACCTGCCTCTGGAGGAAATCCTGGCCACGGTATCCAACGCTCCTGCTGACAGCATCGTGTTCATCACCGCCTTCGACCAAGACATGACCGAAAAATACCAAACCACGGTAGAGGTAAGCCGACAGCTTGCCCGGGTCTCCAATGCGCCGGTTTTCGGTTTCCTGGACACCCTGCTCGGCAACGGCATCGTAGGCGGTTCACTGCTCAGTTTCGATTACATCGGAACCAGGGCGGGCGAAATGGCGCTTGATATACTTAGAGGAACACGATATGCGGAGAATATCCCCATAGTGCTGGAGGTGCCCCAATTGGGCATGTTCGACTGGCGTCAGCTCAGGCATTGGAACTTGAACGAGTCTGCCTTGCCGGGGGGAAGCATCATTGTCAACAGGGAGTTCAGCCTATGGGATCTGAGGTATTATGCCATCGGCGTTCTGGTCTTCATCCTGGCGCAATCGCTCCTGATCATCGGACTGCTATTACAGAAACGCCGCAGGAGATCGGCCGAGGAGTCGCTCCGGCAAAAATCGAAGGAACTTGATCAATTCTTCAATGTTTCCATCGACTTGTTGTGTATCGCCAATGCCGATGGACACTTTTTGCGTGTAAACCCGGTCTGGGAAACGACGCTTGGTTACAGCAGGGAAAAACTCATGGCGCAAAGGTTTCTTGACTTCGTGCACCCTGACGATTTGGTGAGGACTCGGGAGGCGATATCCACTCTGGCGTCGCAGCAAAGTGTGATCCATTTTGAAAACCGCTACCGGTGCAAAGACGGCACCTATCGCTGGCTTGAATGGACTTCAGCCCCAGCCGGAACCCTGATCTTTGCTGTTGTACGAGACGTCACAGAGCGCAAGCTTGCTGGGGAAGCCGTGCAACAACGCTTGCGTTTTGAGCAGTTGCTGTCGGACCTTTTGGCAAGATTCGTGAACATCTCTCCTGATCGGGTGGACTCTGAGATTGAGTACGGACTGCAACAGATTCTCGAATTCTTCCAGGTCGATCGCGCCGCGCTGGTTCGGACAT
>DAOVAK010000560.1 GCA_030671095.1 Deltaproteobacteria bacterium
GGATGAGATAGAGAGGACCTCCCTGGATCTCATCCTGCTTGCCGGAGGGACAGACGGGGGCGAGATGGAGACCATCATCAGCAACGCCAAGGGTCTCAGCCGGTTAAAGGCTCTTCGTGCTCCTATCATTGTGGCAGGGAATAAAGCGGCCGTCGATGAAGTCAGTGCCGCCCTATCCTCCGGCGGCAAAGAATATGTGGTCACGGACAATGTGATGCCCGAGATCGGCGAGCTCGAGGTGGACGAGGTTCGGGCCATTATCCGGGAGCTGTTCATCAACAGGCTCATCGAGACGAAAGGTTTAAAAAAAGCTGAGGAATTCATCGACGAAATACTCATGCCAACCCCCACGGCAGTACTCGCCGCGGCCAGGCTCCTGGCAGAAGGCATCGAGGGCGATGAAGGGCTTGGGGAACTGGTGATCCTGGACATCGGCGGGGCAACCACCGATGTACATTCTATTGCAAAGGGAGATCCCACTGAACCTGGACTTGTGAAAAAAGGTCTTCCGGAACCTTACGTGAAGAGAACCGTGGAGGGAGACCTGGGAATGCGTTACAACGCCTCCACTATCCTACAGGTGGCGGGGGATGATTTCTTTAAAGAGCAACTGGATAACCCGGGCCTCGACCTCAGCCAGGCCATTGGCCGCTTTTCCCGCAATCCTGAATTTCTACCCCATTCCGAAGCCGAAAAGTCCTTGGACCTGGAACTGGCCCGCGCTGCAACCCGATTTGCCATGGAGCGACACGCTGGCCTGGTTGAAACGACTTACGGGCCAAATGGCCCTGTCAATATCCTGCGTGGGAAGGACTTGAGGAAAGTGGAAACCATCATAGGGGCCGGGGGACCCCTCATTTTCGGCCCGGCGCCGGACGTCATTCTCAGAGAGACCATTTTTTCCGAGGCCAATCCCTGTTCCCTGCGTCCCATAAACCCGACGCTTTTCCTGGACGAGACCTATCTCCTTTACGCCGTGGGTCTCCTGTCGGAAAGAGAACCCGCCAAGGCCCTGAAGCTGGGCAAAAAGTATCTGAGAAAATTGAATACCCTCCGGTAAGCTGTCCGGGAATGAAACCGAAGTAATAAGGATGAACAGAAATGACTGTCCGAAACGTAAGATGGAGCGACGAGGAATTTGAGAAGGAAAGGAAGAAGGTCCTCTCCCTCTGGCCTACAGGCAAGGAGGTGGATCTGGACGAGGCAATCGCCTACCACAGGAGTCTTCCGGACCACAAGAACTTCGCCAGAGAGGTTCAAAGGGCCAAGGCTGCTGGTTTAACCCTGTGCCAGCCAAGAGGAGGCGTGGCCTTGATCGATGAGCATATCAAACTCCTTAAGACCCTGCAGGTCGATGGCGGGGCCGAACTTCGGCCCACCACCACGGATACCTATACCAGGAACATGAAGTTCCAGGATGCGGAAAAGGGGATAAAAGAGAGCGTTAAGGCCGGAAGATCCATGCTCAACGGTCTACCTGTTGTGAACCACGGGGTGGAGGAGGTGCGAAAGGTGGTGGAGGCAGTGGACCGACCTATCATGACCCTGTCAGGGACTCCCTATCCTCGCCTGACAGCCGAGATCACCCTGGCTGCGGGATTTACGGGTTTCCTGGGGGCTGGGATCTCTTATCCGGCCTCCTACATCAAGGCCATGCCCATCGATGAGGGAATCAGGCAATACCAGTATCTGGACCGATTGGTTTCCGTCTATGCCGAAAACGGTGTGCTCATCCACAGGGAGCAGCCCGGCTTTCTGACCGGCACCCTGATACCACCCGGGGTCGGCATAGCCATTGCCGTGATGGAGATGCTCCTGGCCGCTGGCCAGGGCGTCCGGCACTACAGCGTAGGCCTGACGCAGAACCTGGACCTGTTACAGGATGTCGCGGCGTTAAGGGTGATGGAGGACGTCTGCCATCACTATTTGAAGAAATTCGGGATCGAGGACATGTTCATATCCGTGGCCACTCACCAGTGGATGCAGGCATTTCCCGCTGACGAAGCCCGGGCTTTTGCGGTGATTGTGATGGGCGGAGCCATCGCCGCTTTGGCTGGGGCCACACAGGTTATCACCAAGACCACCCACGAGGCCATGGGCATTCCCACCGCTCAGGCAAACGCGGAAGGGCTAAAGGCTACCAGGATGGCCATCCATCTTGTTCGAGGTCGCCGACTGGTGGAGGATGAGGAGATGGAGATTGAAATGGAGATCATTCGCAAGGAGGCCTGCCTGATAGTCGACAAGGCCCTGGAGTTGGGTAACGGAGATATTGCTCTTGGGGCCGTTCGGGCCATCGAGGCGGGAACCCTTGACGTGCCATGGTCGCCCAACCAACACGTCAGGGGAGCCGTGGTCCCGGTCAGGGATGCAGCCGGCGCCGTTCGCTACCTGCAGACGGGCGACCTGCCCTTTGACAGGGAAATCATTGAGTATAATGAGAAAAAGCTAAAACAGAGGGGAAAAAAAGAATGCAGGAAATGCGACTTTGAGACGGCCTTTGAAGATATCCTCGAGATCTGCCAGATCTGCTGAAATATCCATAGCGCTCTGTTGACATGGTTCAGCGGATCTACTTTAGACGTAACGAATCTGATACTTTGTGCTCTATGCAGGAAAGGGATCCATCCCCGTTGGGCCTCCTTTCTTTTGAGACTATTGAGTTTCTGTCTTTAACTTCTCGCGATAGAGTAACAATGAGCCTCTAAGCCAGGAACATCGTATATACGCCTGAATTGAGGAATGCTTGCTTGTGAGGAAAAATTGTGCAGAGCAGTGAATCGGTTTTCCAGACAAAGAAAGTAGTGATCATTTCCGGCGCACATTTCGTACATGATGTCTTCTCTAGCTTTATTGCTCCGTTTCT
>DAOVAK010000667.1 GCA_030671095.1 Deltaproteobacteria bacterium
GCTCAAGGCCAAAGCTATGATGGATGGTGTCATTGCGGGGACCGCTGATATTGGCTGCCTCTGTATGGCCTATCAGCCAGGTCGCTTTGTCGTAACCAATGCGACGGCTCTTCCCATTGGTTTTCCTAACGCCACGGTAGGTAGCCTTACTTTATTGGATCTCTACAACAAGTATAAGCCTAAGGGGTTTGCTGAAGTGAAGGTCCTCACCATGTTTACCTGCGCGCCTGCCAATATCTACGCTAAGAAACCGGTACACAATTTAGAAGACCTAAAAGGACTCAAGTTGAGAGCTTCCGGGGGCGTTTTGCGGATTCTCAAGGTCCTGGGAGCCACCCCCGTTGGTATGCCCCAGACCGAAACACCGGAAGCCCTTCAAAAGGGGGTTGTGCTCGGTGCAGCCTCTTCCCTCGAGACGCTTATGGATTTCAAATATGCTGAACTGTGCCGCCACGTGACGATCATGAACGGACCCATTTATCCGTTTGCCGTGGTAATGAACGAGGCAAAATGGAATTCCCTCCCCAAGGACGTGCAAAAGGTCATGGATGGTCTCTCCAGGGAGCAGTCGGAATGGACGGGCAAATACATGGATGACCATGTGAATAAATCCATCGCCTGGTCGAAAAAGAATTACAATATTGAGATTTACGAGCTTCCCAAAAAGGAGAGGGCTCGGTGGGACAAATTGCTTAAGCCCATGACCGATAAATGGATTAAAGATGCTGAGGCGAAAGGCATTCCGGGGAAGAAGATCGTGAAGGACTTGAAGAAGTTTAATAAGAAATACAGCAAGAAATACGGAGACTAGCGTTAAAGTATCCCGGCAGGGGGGCTCGAATGCCCCTCTGCCGGCCCAGGAAGGGAAGGGGATGGTCGGCTATCTGGAAAAGATAAGCACCTTGCTGAATCGACTGCTTCTTCTGGTCGGCGGTATCGCCTTAGCCGGCATGGTATTTCTGACGTGCGCAAACATATTTCTCCGCTCCGTGTGGAAACCTATACCAGGCACATACGAACTCATGGGGTTTTTCGGTGCCATCGTCACTGCCTTTGCCCTGGGTTATACACAGATGAAGCGAGGTCATGTAGGGATAGATCTGGTGGTGAATTATTTCTCGGCAAAGACCCAGAGAATCCTCAATGGCATCAATTACCTCATCTGCATGATCTTCTTTGCCTTGGCAGGCTGGCAAATTGCTAAATGGGCCACGATCCTCTGGAAAATAGGGGAGGTCACGGAGACACTGAGAATCATCTTCTACCCCTTCACCTATGGAGTTGCCCTTGGTTGTATCGTTCTTGCTATAGGTTTATTGGTTGACTTTTTAAAAGTGCTGGCTGAAGGGAAAAAGCCTAATAGATGAACTTAGTACTTGTCGGAATCATTGGAATCATCATCCTTCTCCTTGTTTTATTCTTTCTGGGAATGCCCGTTGGCTTTACCATGGCGGTGGTGGGATTCTGCGGGTTTTGGTATGTAGTTTCGCTCAAGGCAGCCCTCAACGTGATAAGTGCTGACCTGTGGTTTACGTTCTCCAAGTATGGTCTTACTGTCATACCCCTTTTCGTCCTTATGGGGTACCTTGCATTCAATGCGGGAATAGGTGAAAGGCTCTACGACGCCGCATACAAGTGGGTGGGTCATTGGCCGGGAGGTCTGGCGATCGCCACAATAGGCGCCGACGAACTCTTCGCTGCTATCTGTGGTTCTAATACCGCTACGGCTGCCACGATGGGCGCAGTAGCCTTACCACAGATGAAAAAATATCGCTATGACACCAGATTAAGCAGTGGCACCGTTGCCACCGGTGGAACCCTCGGCGTGGTTATGCCTCCTAGCGTGGTGATCATTGTTATCGGTTTACAGACGAAACAATCCATCATCAATCTCTTCTTGGGCGGCATTTTGCCCGCTATCCTCATGGGGATATTGTTCGTGCTGACCATACTCGTTCTCTGCCGACTCCGCCCAGATTTCGGCCCGGCGGGTCCAAAGACCAGTTTGAAGGAAAAGATAAAATCCCTCCCGGGTGTCATTGAAGCGATAGCTATATTTATCTTGGTAATCGGGGGCTTGTTTCGTGGTTTATTCACTCCTACTGAAGCCGGCGCGACCGGCGTCTTTTGCACTCTTCTCGTCACCGTCGCAACTAGAAGGCTGAGCTGGAACGGCCTTATCGCTTCGGTTGTAGAAACATTGAAGGTATCATGTATGGTCTTTGTCCTCGTCACGGGGGCAATAATTTTCGGTCGCTTCCTGGCGGTAACGAGGATCCCCTTTCTGGTGGCGGATTTCGCTATTTCGCTTCCGGTGCCGCCCTTCGTCATTTTGGCCTTCGTGTTATTGATATACCTGATAGGGGGGTGTGTT
>DAOVAK010000440.1 GCA_030671095.1 Deltaproteobacteria bacterium
GGAACGGGAACTCGGGACGGAGATTTTCCTTATCAGCGATGATATATATCGCAGGCTGGTATACGATGAAGTTGAGTGCCCATATGTATTTCAGTATCATCCCCGGACTGTCGTTACAACCTCCTTCTCAAAGGATCTAGCCCTGCCCGGGGAGCGCATAGGCTATGTCGCCGTCAACCCCCAGTATGACGGTCGAGATGAGTTATTCAACGGATTCGTATTCTGTAATCGCGTGCTTGGTTTTGTCAACGCTCCAGCGCTTATGCAGAACGTGATTCGAGCACTGCAGGATGTTTGGGTTGACATAGACGAGTACGTGCGGAAGAGGGACCTTCTGTACGATAATCTTATCGAGATGGGCTATTCTATAGTAAAGCCAACAGGAGCTTTTTACATGTTACCCAAGTCCCCCATTGAGGATGATGCGGCCTTCGTCAAGGAGTTGCAGAAGTACAATGTTCTGGTGGTGCCAGGGAAGGGGTTTGGTGCTCCGGGATACTTTCGCATATCCTATTGCGTTGAGGACCGGGTAATTGAAGGTTCGTTACAGGGATTTAAGGCAGCGGCCAAACAATTCAACCTTTGTTAGTCAGTGTCAGTCCGTGGCTGTCTTTATCGAGTGATATTGGAAAGCTTACTGAGCCCGCTGAAAAAGAGGTGCAGGATACTTCCTGCCGGAGGTCTGGGGGTGTCCCCCAGCTTTAAAAAACCCCCCAAGGTTGGGGGGTTGATTGAGATTATTTCAGCAGTCTCTTACTAGTCAACCGATAGCGATTTCAAGATCTCCTCTGCCTTCTCTATATCATTGGTTTTGAGTACCACCATCGCCTTGCCTTCCCCTGCCTGACCAATATAAGCATAGAAGTATTTAATGTTGATACCGGCTTTGGCCATTGGCTTCGCCACGCTATTCAGTAGCCCACCGGGAACGTCCGGTATCTGAGCACTTAGCATCCAATCAACCCTCGTTGTAAACTCCGCTTGCCGCAGGGCCTGCAGTCCTTCCTCCGGTTTGTCAAGGATCATGCGCACTATGCCGAACTCCGCTGTATCGCTTACCGAGAGTGCACGTATACTGACCTTCTCCCTCTCAAGGACTTCAAGTATAGCCTCAAGCCGGCCAGGCTCGTTCTCTACAAACACGGATACTTGTTTCAACCTCATTGCCGACCCCCCTTAGCTATTACTCCGTATGACTCAAGGTGCTACAACTCACTGCGGTCTACTACCCTTTTCGCTTTACCCTCCGCACGGGCGATAGTCCTGGGCTCCACGAGCTTAATACGAGCAGCGATGCCCAGTACGCTATCCATCTCGGACCGTAGCCTTTTCTCCAGATTTTCCATCTTTCCCATCTCGTCGGAAAAAACTTCCTCCGAAACCTCGATCCATATTTCGAGTTCGTCAGTCTTAAAAGCGTGCTGCCTGTCTACAACTATCAAGTAATGTGGTTCTACCCCCTCAACTTCGAGAAGAACGCTCTCTATCTGTGACGGAAAAACGTTTACACCGCGAACGATTAACATATCGTCACTGCGTCCTGTTAACCTGGACATTCTCACCATCGTTCGCCCACACTCACAGGGTTCCGGATTCAGGCTGATGATGTCTCTGGTACGAAACCTGATTACAGGCTGAGCTTCCTTGGTGAGCGTCGTTATTACAAGTTCGCCTTCTTCACCATAAGGTAGCTGTTCTCCCGTTTCCGGGTTTATGACCTCAGCTAGGAAATGGTCTTCCCAGATGTGCATACCACACTTGTAAGGGCACTCTACCGATACCCCTGGCCCGATAACCTCAGTCAAACCGTATACATTGATGGCTATGATACCTAGCCTGTCCTCTATGTCCGCTCTCATCTTTTCCGACCACGGCTCGGCACCGTGTATTCCCAGGCGCAGAGTGGAATCTCGCAGGTCAACGCCCATCTCCCTGGCGGCTTCATGCAAGGTAATCGCGTAGGAGGGGGTACAGGTGATAACCGTAGTGCCCAGGTCTTGTATCATAAGAATCTGACGCTTCGTATTACCGGTACTCGTGGGTATCACCGTAGCCCCAAGGAGCTCAGCACCGTGGTGGAAACCGAGTCCTCCGGTGAATAGACCGTATCCATAAGCGTTCTGAAGCACATCATTTTCTGTTGTACCGGCCGAAGTTAAAGTGCGGGCCATTACCTCGGCCCAGATATCTATGTCATGCTGAGTATATGGCGCAATTATTGGCTTGCCCGTCGTGCCGCTGGAAGAGTGGATTCGCACTACCTGCTCCATGGAAACGGCCATCAACCCGAAAGGGTAATTGTCTCGAAAGTCCAGCTTGCTGGTGAATGGCAGCTTGGTCAGGTCAGCCAGGCTCTGTATATCATCGGGGGTGACTCCCTTTTCCTTCAATGTACGCCGGTAGAAAGGCACCTTCTCATAGACATCCCCGACTTTGGCCTTTAAACGCTCGAATTGTAGCCTCTCCAGCGTCTCTCGCGGCATTGACTCGTTTTCAGGATCGCGAATCATTTCTTGATCTCCCTTGCTTCTATAACTGAATTAGCCTCCTGTAGACCCCTGTTGAAAGCATCAACGCTGGATTCTACGAATTTGGGAGGCAGCCGGCGGCGCATTATATCGGTCCAGGCTTTGGGTTCCAGCTCCAGAAACGCAGATAGGAAACCCAGCATTACCATGTTGACTGCCCTCGGATTGTCTGCCTCCTGAGCAATTCTGATGGCCGGGACCAGGTACGTTTCATCGGTATACTGTGATATTATCCCTTTGATTTCATCCCAGCTTGGGTATGGAATCTTGCCTGTAACGGCTGATATCGGGATAACAACCACATCGGCGACGATGGCTACTCCGTCTGGCTTTAAAAAAGATGCCCATCGCGCAGCCTCCAGTTGTTCCAAACCCACAAGGAAATCGACCTCACCTTTTTTTATCAGAGGAGAGAAAACCTGCGTTCCCCAGCGTACGTGGCTCACTACACTCCCGCCCCTTTGCGACATTCCCAGCGAGTCCGTCTTCTTAACATCGTAACCGTTTTCCATGCCAACCTCGGCCATTCCATCGCTGGCGAGGATAACCCCATAGCCACCGACTCCCACCATTAGCACATTGACATCCTTCATCATTTACTCTCCGATATGGCACCCTGAGGGCATACCTGGGCACATACGCCGCAACCTGTACATGCTTCACTGTCAATAACGGCTTCGTCCTCCAGGATGGAGATGGCGGGGCAACCCACATCCAGGCAATCAAAGCAGCCGCTGCACTCATCCTCATCTACCTTATACGGAGTGCCCTTTGCTCGCGTGTGAAGGGGGCAGGCTCCTCTCACTATTATTACCGATGGCTCATTATTTGCTACAGACTGTTTAATGGTGGACTCAATGGTTTTCAAATCAAATGCATCAACTACATTGACATCTCTTACACCACATCCTTTTACCAGTGATTCAAGATCAACTGCTTGTGTCTTGGCATTCTTTGCAGAGATGCCGGTACCGGGGTGTCCCTGGTGACCGGTCATA
>DAOVAK010000526.1 GCA_030671095.1 Deltaproteobacteria bacterium
ACGGGGTTTGCGGCATCGACAATCGACATCTCGATTCTTCCAATCGAAGGAATGGAAACAACATCAGTGGGATTGCCAGTGGGTAGGAGTCTTCCTGTGACAGCTCCTGCTGTATCAGCATAGTCAAGGAGGATCTTGGCACCGGTACCAGGTACGCCGTCAATGGCATAATCACCCATATATTTTACCTTTCCATCATGCGTAGGTACGTACGCCTTCAAGATTTTCTGAGTGTTTGTGTTAAAGATTCGAACAACGGTCTCTGGATCTGTAGCTTTGATCAAGCCTTCATCGATGGCAAAAGGTCCGACTCCGGAAGAAAGATTACCGCAGTTTCCCCGATAATCTATTATAGGTTCGTTGATATCAACTGCACCAAAAGTATAATCTACATCAGCATCTTCTCTCTCAGATGATGCAATGATAGCCACTTTACTGGTCAACGGATCTGCTCCCCCCAACCCATCGATTTGCCTCTTATCCGGGCTTCCAAAAATTGCCAATAATACCTTTTTTCTTAATTCCGGATCTCCAGGTAAATCTCTTTCATGGAGGTAAACCCCTTTGCTGGTACCTCCCCGCTGGATAACACAAGGTATCTTCCTAAATTCACCCACCTAAATCTCCCCTCCTCCCCTCTCAGCTTCATTTATCCCTCAGTTATCGAAGCAAATCCCCTATTTGAGAAATATTCTCAATCTCTTCAAACCGTTTAACTACCTTAATGATCTTTTCCCTCCTCTTCTGGTCGAAGAACCTATCAGTCAGTAGGTTAAACTTATCCACAATCTCCTCCATCGAGACCGGATTCTCCGGATCACCCTTCGGATAGTCAACGTGCGATGTGAACTGGCGCCCGTCACTCAAAGTAGCCACTAACGTCGCCGGATAGGCCTTCGGATACACCGCCTCCGCCGCCGGGTCCAATTCCCACGTAACCTTCTCCGCAAGCTTTATCACCTCGGGATCACAAAAAGCTTCCTCTTTAAATTCATCCGGTCCCGTCCGATTCTTACAAATGGCGACTGCCACCACATACGGAAGACTGAACTGAGCATCTACATGTGTCGTCGGATGGTATTTCGGTTCCGGTGGAGTACACAGGACTCTAATGGAAAAGTCGCACACCTTGGCCAGGATTGCCTTGACATCTTTTGCTCGCACTCCCTGCCCATATAAGTCCAAGGCACAGTCAGCCACCGGACCCGCAAAACGACAACACGCATGCACCTTGATGCTTGTGTCCTTCATCTCCCACTTTCTCCCTAGAGTCTCTGTAATCCGTGTATAATCATAAGTATCTTTGAAAGAATGTGCTCGAATAAATCCATTTGGACCTTCAAAAACAGTTCGCGCGCCAATAAAACCCTTCTCCGCCAAGAAAGCTGACAACACTCCAAACATGGCAGGATGACCTGCCTGCAAGGGCTTCTGCCATGAACCCTCCGTGCTCCACTCCTGCGTCCCAGCGGGAAAGCTACCCGCCAGCCCCAAAGCATAGGTGGTCCGCTTTAAATCAAGCCCCAAAAGGGATGCACAACCCGCCGCCGCACCAAATACCCCGCACGTGCCCGTTGGATGAAACCCCTGATAATAAGACTTGCCAAGAAAAGACTCCCCCACACGAATCATCACCTCCAACCCTAAAACCAAAGCCCGCAACAGATCCTTACCACTGCCCCCCAACCTCTCTCCAAGGGCAAAAACCGCCGGGAAAACAACCACCGTCGGATGCATGGTGCCTTCACGATGATCATCATCGTAATCAAAAATATGCCCCATCGTGCCGTTCAACAACGCCGCATGCATGACCGAGGTCTTAAACCCGTGGGCAAACACGGAGCTGTCTGAACGCCCCCCTTCCGCCTTCATTACCTCCAATAACGCCTGAGCCTGCGGCTCCCTCGAAGCCCCAACCATACAGCCTGTAACATCAACAATGTACTGTTTGGCTTTCTCAACCGTTTCCTCCGGTAAATCCTCAAACCTGTGACCCACGATAAACTCCGCCACCACCTCCGCAATCTTTCTGTCCTCAGCCGTGCTTCCCATAACACTCCCCTCCCTTGCTTACACACCCATTTCTAGGAATAGACCTCCTTCTCAAAAACCTTGGGATCATGGCCCGGCAAGATGAAAGCCGATAACTTCGAGATCTTTTCTAAACTCTCATAGTATTTCTGTAGATCAACATAGATACCACCAACCAATGGAGGCTCAAACTCAAGATTCCTGAATAACCCGATGTTATCGCCTGCAATAAAATACCTCCTTGTTGGAGCCTCCACCAACACTCCCTGTAAACCATAAGTATGCCCCGGGGTCAGTATTACTGTCACTCCCTTTGCAATCTCTTTATCTCCCGAGATAACAGTATACTCAATATCCTCAACCATACTTTTGATGTAACCATGAACATGGATTGGAAATGGCGAGCGAGCCGATCGCAGCTCCTCTTGTTGGACAATAAGTTCAGCGTTTGGAAATAAGCCATTACCAGCAGAATGGTCCCAGTGCAGATGAGTTACGATAACAATGTCTATATCCCTACATTCCACTCCAATCTTCTTAAGGGCGTTCTCAATACTTTGATCCTTTTCTCTTCTATAAGGTTTCAAACGAGGGTGAGGTATGTTGGCGGGGTCTCCCCCCCCGGTATCAACCAAGATTTTCTTATCAGACCCCTCGATATACCAGGCAATCACTGCCGCATCCATCACCGTGCCTGGATCTAACATATAAGCAAAAACCATCGTTGACCTTGTGACAGTACCTACATGAAGCGGACGAATTATTGGTGCAGACATAATCTCTCCTCCTTTCATAAAAAAATTACACGAGACGAATTATGATAATCTCGTAAAAAGTCAAAATTCGATGGCAAAGTAAAAAGCTCCAAATTCAAGGCGCGCAAATCCTGAGGAATGAGGCGTACTTACAGTACGCTGCAGTGATTTACCCTGTTAAATATTTTCTTTGTTTGATGTTACTGTTTTCA
>DAOVAK010000489.1 GCA_030671095.1 Deltaproteobacteria bacterium
CGTAGACTGGTCCGTGCGGGGTATCTACCAGGGTGAGACCGGGTGGTACGACGGCCGGGGCACCAACTTGAATCCGCTGCCCCCCGGGTACCGTGCCCGGGAACTGGTCGCACTGTCTGGAGGCGCGGACAAGATACTGGCTCGGGCCATAGATCTCCAAAAAAAGGGGGAGCACCAGCTTGTTTGCGAACTCTGCGATGTGGTTCTTGAGGCAAACTCGGACGACAAATTGGCCCACATCGTCAAGGCCAATTCTCTAGAATATCTGGCTTATGCCAGCGGCAATTTGAATACGTTCGGCTTCTATCGCTCGGCCGCCTCCCTCGAACGTCAGGCGGCGGGCCTTAAGCCTTAATAAGGGTGACGGGTCAGCCCTTTTTCCGCGCGTTGATCCTTGATCAGGTGTTGGCAAGGGTACCCCCGTCCACATAAATGGACTGTCCGGTGATAAAGCTGGCGTCTTCTGAACAGAGGAACAGGACCGCGCCAACGATCTCCTCAGGCTCGGCCAGGCGCCCCTTGGGAATCCTGGTCGCAATCATTTGCTCCAGCGACGGATTTGACCAAATGGGTTGGCTAAAGGCCGTCTTGGTCAAACCGGGGCCCACAGCATTCACGTTCACATTGAGGGGTGCCCATTCCACGGCCATGCACTTGGTCAACATGGATAGGGCCGCCTTGCTGGCGTGGTAAACCCCCATTCCCGCACCCCCCCGAACCGCGCCTACGGTAGTGATGTTAATGATTCTGCCTCCACCCTGCTCACCCATGATCTTGGCCACCGCTCTGCTTAGCAGGAACACGGCTTTGCAGTTCACATCAAAAATCTTGTCCCACCCATCTTCTCTCAGGTCCATGAGAGGTCTGAGAAAGCTTCTGGCGGCGTTGTTGATCAGAATATCGACGCGGTCATACGACTTCATGGTCGCCTGAACGAGGGCGTTGATCTGTTCGCTCACCATCAAATCGGTCACGACCGGCACAGCCTCGCCCCCATTTTCCTTGATTTCACTGACCACCTTTTCAAGATCTTCTTTGGTTCTGGCGGCCAGAACCAACTTGGCCCCGCACTCGGCGAGACCCAAAGCGATGGCCCTTCCAATTCCACGACCCCCTCCTGTCACAATGGCTACTTTGCCGCTCAAATCATAGTTTCTTGCCATGTCCTAAGCTCCTTTCAACGAGTTTTGCCTCAAAATCTACCGAGTCATTTGGAAATCGTCTCCAAATTGGTGACCCGAAGTATTAAGTTACTTTGAAAAAGGCCTCATCAAATTCTGGCTTCCCCTGATACTTGCCCATAAAAAATGCAGGGGCCATGTCTATTTGCTCAAATAGGACGGGATTTACGTCAATGCCTGCCTGATGGAAGGCCTTGACCAGGGCCTTGGGGGATGGAGGACATCCCTTCACGGCAATCATCTCCTGTATGTCAGGATGATCCTTGTTGGCCTGGTACATGCACTTTCCCACGAGAATGGTCTTTTTTTTGCCAGGGGTGGGTTTCATCACCTTGCCCGTGAGAACCTCCACATTGTCAAAGGGTTTCCCCTTCCAGGCCTGGGCTATAGCGAAGAGCATCATCCCGTTGAGGCCCGCGCAGTAAGTGCACATACTCAGGTCGAATTTAGGGTAGGCAATACCCTTGATCCCCCTTTTTGCCAGTGATCGTCGAAGGGTATCATTTTCCACATAGGGATAATCATATTCGTGAAAGGAAGCCACATCCTCGATCCTTTCGCCAACCACGTCCACGTCGGACAGATCCATGGGCCTCTCCCTGTCCTGAGCCGCATGGACCAAATGCGGGACCTCAGAAGGCTCATACCCGAGCACTTTGGCACCCACCATGTCAACCGAGAGCACATCCGATGATGCAACAAGGAGGTTGCTTCGTCTTATCCGGCCGTCAAAGGCGGGCCCTCGTTCGTTCGTATAAATGCCGTCCAGGAGAGTGAACATGGGAGGCATCTTGTTGGCAAGCCTGGCAACCATGTAATTGAGGTCCTTTTTCGGGTCAGTACTGTGGCACTTTTTTCGGGAATTGATATCGATCATGCCCTTCAGGTTCTTGATCCCGAGGGTGAGCATGGTCTGGTTATGGGTTTTGAGTACGGGCAGATTCACCACAAAATCGCTCTCCAGGATATCCACGTTGAAGTTCAGCACCACTTTTTTACCTAGATCCACCTTTTCAAAGGGCCGCTCAAAGACATTGAGGGACTTAATTCCATAGCGTTTTCGCAGGAGATTGTAACCTAAAGTCTCAAAGGCGTGGGCAGGCGTCTCCCTATCCTTTGGATCCATGGTGACCATGCCTTCCGCAATGGTGATATCATCCACACCACGCTCTTTGAGAAGCACCACCATATCTTCCACCACGCGAGAGGTGGTAATCATACCCCATTTGGGCATGGGTGCGGCCTTTGTCCAATATGCTATGTTGGGCTTGATAACGACCTTTGCATCGGAGGACACATGGTCCAGGCCATGGGAGAGTTCAACAGCCTTGCGGACCGATTCCAGAGGGTGCTCATAACGGACGATAGCAACAATGGACTTACCCATACTTAAACCCACCTTTCTGAAGTGTAGGATGGAAGTCACAGTTGATAAAGTATTCTCTACCCAGAACAATATTTAAATTTAATATGGTTTCCCGAGAAGCGTCAAGTCGGATTTATCGACGGCCAAGGGCCTACAAATTCCAGCTTGACATTTTATTTGTGATCTTATACTAAAATGCCATAATTAATCAGAAAACAAGCAAAGGCGCATTGCCCAAGGCTTGGAGGTCTTTCAACATTTCAAATGACCTCCTAATCGCTCCATTTTACCTTCACTTGGTCATTTGAGGAGACCTGTTTTGAAGATCACGCAAAATGCCCAGGGCACGCACGTCTTCAAAAAAAAATTCTCTCCCACCATACGAGAAAAGCGCTCTACCTGGAACACCATCTTTTCGAATCACGCAAATTATCGGCAGACGATTAAGTCAGATTCTAACCAACGGATTTTCACTGGCATGTGGAAAAACCCAACTATGATGAGAGGGATGCTTTCCCTACGAGGGAAATCTGCAGGACCTGGCGCATCTCTCGGTGGATTGCCAGCAAGCAGTCAATCTTAAAGTGAAAGGGGGATACCATGAAAAGGCGTAATCTTTTATTGAGCGTTTTGCTTGCCCTATGCTTTGTGATGACCATCAG
>DAOVAK010000392.1 GCA_030671095.1 Deltaproteobacteria bacterium
CCCAAATAAAGACCGGCCCAAGTTCAATGGTGACAGAACACGGCTATCAGAGCTACTTCGCTTTGTGCGCCATACTTAAGGGCACCGGGCAAATTTTTTGGCTCCTCCAGAGAATGCCGCTTAGCCCAGGGGCTTTTCAAAGGGCTAAAATGTTACACCAAATGTAATAGTGAATAATCCACCGGCTTTGCCAGTGGATTATTTACGCGAATGAAAAGCTTTGACCACATGGTGTATCCTATTGTAAAATAATACAAAAATTGGGTCAGGGGCTGTTGCCGGAATTTCACGATTCCGGCATTCATTTGGAGTGACACACAACATGGCTAACAAAGGAGGAATGAAGAAGCACCTCATAAACAAATCGCAGAATGTGAAGGAGACTGATCAACTATATGCAGCTCAGGTCAGACAGCTCTACAAGCAATCCCACCTAGGTATCATCGCAAGCCTTGTCAACGCCCTCATTCTCGCAGCCATCCTGTGGGATCTGGTTCCTCATTGGGCGTCAATCACATGGATCTGTGTGATGTTCTTTGTTACGGCTCTCCGCTACGCCCTCTTTTACAGATATAGGCGTTTATCACTGAGTTCCGGGAATGCCGGACGCTGGTGCAATGGATTCCTCATCGGTGTGGCCCTGTACGGAATGATCTGGGGATATGCGGGGATCTCCCTTTTCCCCGTGGAATCCATAGCGCATCAAGCCTTCCTGGTCTTTGCGTTGGGAGGGATGGTCACCGGGGCAGCGGCCGTGTTCTCAGTGGTCATGAAAGTCTATTTTGCCTATGCCCTGCCTGCCTTGATTCCTGTCATGTTGAGATTTTTCCTCATGGGCGACGATATCCATCTCGCTATGGGGGGAATGGTCCTTCTTTACGGAATATTGATCTCCTATGTGGCAAAACGAATTAATGCCGTCGCTGTGTCTTCGATGAAATTGCAATTTGAAAACGTAGACCTGATTAACCATTTGGCAGCTGAGAAAGATCGCATTGAAAGGATAAATGAAGACCTCAAGTCCGAAATCGGTGAGCGAGAGCGAGTTGAAGAGGCTCATCGGGCGAGCGAACAACGCTATCGGAATCTATTCGATAGTATCCGCGACTTTATCTATACCCATGACATGGAAGGTCGCTTTCTGACTGTAAACCGTGCCACTGCCCAAACCCTGGGATATACGTCTTCAGAACTTATTGGCAGATCTATTAGTGATTTCATGCTCCCCAAATACCGACAGGCCTTTAGGCAGCAATACTTGGAGCAGATCAAGAAAAGAGGCTTCTTCACTGGCGTATCGAAGTATGTGTCAAGTGAGGGTACGCATCATTACGTGGAGTACCGAAACATCTTGGTGCAGCAAGACGGAAATGAACCATACGTGAGTGGTGTGGGACGCGATATTACCGAGCGTATAGAAGCGGAGATAGAGGTTGGAAAGCTCGAACAACAACTCTTCCAGTCTCAGAAGATGGAAGCCATTGGCACCATGGCGGGTGGCGTTGCCCATAATTTCAGAAATATACTGGCCGTCGTTTCAATGAATAGCGAGCTCATTAGGATGAAGTATAGGGGTGAACCTGCCCTACAAGAGACTGCAGATGTGATCAGCAGTTACTCAAAAAGGGGCGAACAACTGATTGAAGGGTTGATGCAGTTTTCGCGAAGACAGACCAAAGAAGATTATCAACCACTCAATCTGGATGAAGTGATTCGCGAGACATATGAATTAACAAGCATATCGTTCGACAAAATGATCAATGTACGCCTTAAGATCCCTGAATCCCTCACCATCATGGGAGACCATTCTGGAATAAGTCAGGTGGTGATGAACCTTTGCACCAATGCGAGGGATGCCATGCCTGAAGGAGGAGAGCTGCATATCGAGGCCAAGAAAGAAGGGGAAAACGCGTTAGTGATCGTTGCTGATACTGGTGATGGTATGGATAAGCAAACCCAGGAGAGGTGTTTCGATCCCTTCTTTACCACCAAGGAGGTGAATAAGGGAACAGGTCTAGGTCTCTCAACCACCTATGGAATTGTAAAAGAGCATGGAGGTGAGATCCATGTCCATTCAGAGCTAGGCCAGGGGACAACATTCAAAGTCTACTTTCCCCTCGCCCCCCCTGATGAGCGGGTCACAGAGGAATCTTCAACTGAAATAGTGCGTGGCAACGGCGAGAAGGTTCTGATCGTGGATGATGAAACGGAGATGTGCAGGGTCATGGAGGAGCTGCTCAAGAGGTTGGGGTATAAAGCAGCCTATGTGAGGAGCGGAAATTCAGCGATTGTGAAATACAAATCCTGGCGACCAGATGTGGTCCTGTTGGACAGGAATATGCCCGAGATGGATGGGGTATCCTGTTCTGAGAAGATTATGGATTATGATCCCAATGCGAAAATCATTATTATTTCTGGTTATGATGAGGATGGGCCTTCAGGTATAGATGAAGAGAAAAAGAGGCTCATAAAGGGTTATCTCACAAAGCCCATCGAGATGGCGAGATTGAGCGAAGAATTGGCACAGGTTCTTGGATAATCGAACAAACAAGTTACTTGGCTCATCATGAAACCCTTTAAAAGAACCTGTTAGATAGAGTGCAGAGCTCGGAGAGAGATAATGAAAAGGATCTTGATTGTGGATGATGAGGGGCCTATTCGGCACCTGCTGAAACAGATCCTTGAAGGGAAAGGTTATGCTTGTTCGCTCGCAGCTGATGCAGCGGGGGCCCGTGAGTGCTTGAAGCAAGAAAGCTTTGAGCTTGTCCTTTGTGATATCCTCATGCCTGGCGAGTTAGGCCTGGACTTTGTCCGAGAGCTCCTAGCCGAGCATCCAAACACGGCAGCCATTATGGTGACTGCTGTGGACGATCCATTGGTTGCAGAGTCCGCAGTGCAAATGGGTGTGTATGGCTATATCACCAAGCCCATTGAACGGAATGAGGTAATAATCAACGTAGCCAATGCATTGCGTCGGCAAGAGCTTGAGATTGCCAATCGTGCCTACCGCGAGGAACTGGAGTCGATGGTTGCCGATCGAACGAACTTTGTTATCCGATTGAAGAGGATGTTTGAACAGTTGCATTCTCCACAAGTTGCAGAGGAGCTCATTAAGAAGATAGATGAACGTGAACAACCCAACAGTATAAGAAAAAAGCTGGAAATGACTATTCTCTTTGCGGACATCCGGGGATTTAGCAGCATGGTATCTGCCCTTGATCTGGAGGATATCATAGATTTTCTGGATGCATTCTATGGTTCTGTGTCTAAAACAGTGTTTAACAACGGCGGCAGTATTGACAAATTCATTGGTGATGAGGTGATGGCCTTTTTTGGCGCACCCGTCGCTGTTAGGAATTCTAGTGAAAGCGGTGTAAAGACAGCCCTAGAGCTGGCAGATGCTTTTCAGGACTTAAGAGAGAAATTTTCAGGGAACTCGCATCATTTTGATAAATTGGGAATCGGAATTGGTATTAACACAGGGCAAGTATTCATTGGGAATGTGGGTTCAGAAAAACGTTACAGTTACACTGTAATAGGGAACGCCGTCAATCTTGCTCGCAGATTGTGTGCCCATGCTGGCGCTGATCAGATCCTTACAACTGAAAAGACACTTTCTGAGATACCTGGAATGGTCTCATCGCTATTTGTTGAGAATACCTCGTTTAAGGGTATTCCAAAACCGGTTGATATATACAAAATCACCCCACTTTGATCCCATGTTCGTCACTTTGTCCTAGGCTTCAGACAAAAAGGTTAACAGGAGCCTCTGATGAGCGAAATCTGCTTTGTCAGGCATGCCCAGGCCTCTTTTGGGAAAGAAAACTACGATCGACTTTCCAGTCTTGGAATGAGACAGGCAGAAATCCTTGCAGACTACCTCGTGC
>DAOVAK010000632.1 GCA_030671095.1 Deltaproteobacteria bacterium
GCAATGGCCTCCTCAATGCGGCCGATTTCCGCAAGGGCAACTCCCCTATGGAAAATGACATTCGGGAGGGCCGGTAGGGAAAACGTTTTACGCAGGGATTCAATCATCCCCTCGCTCAGCTCTATGCTTTTTTGGGGATTGCCGAGCATTCTCTCTAACCATGACCGTGTAACACGAGCTGTAAAGATCGGTCCGGGCTTTCCTGTCTCCATGGCAATCCGCTCTGCATCAAGCACCATTTGCTTTGCCTCGCTCGTTTGGCCATGAATGGCTGCGACCTGAGCCATATTGGATAGAACGACGCTTTCAAATGCTTTGTCCTGATGGTCTCGGGCCCAGGTGATTGCCTCTTTCAGGATCCGGTCAGCTTCAGTTCTCACGGGCAACACGTACGTAATGGAAGTTAGGCTCGATAGCCCTTTCTTTTCATGCTGGCGCATCCCATGACGTCGGCCTATTTCAATGACTTTTCTAAACCCATCCGCTGCTGAGTCTATGTCACCAAAGTGTAAACTGGCCCTGGCCTGTCCAAGGCGCAACCGAACCTCTTTCTCAGCATCCAATTCGATATTCGCGCTTTCCATAATCTTAAGCGCCTTCTGGAAAAACTCGTTTGCGGTCTGAACTGAATAATGTCTGTTCGATTTCTCACCAGCCAACATCAAATAATCAATGGCTTTTGCGGCATTTCCACTTCGCTCATAGTGATGGGCTAGTGTCTCGTAGTGTTCTTCCAGCCGATCGGCGTATATTTCCTCCACTGCAATGGCGATTCTATCATGGATCTCCCGTCGCCTCTGCTTGAGTAAACTCTCGTATGCAACCTCTTGTGTGAGGGCATGTTTGAAGATGTATGTGGACTGAGGATATATTCCCCTCTCGAAGAGAAGCTCTGAATCTTTAAGGACAGATAGGTGGGCCAGTAATTGTTGTTCTGGAAGGTCTGTTACGCATTTTATCAACTCATGGCTAAACTCCCTTTCGATTACCGCCCCGGTCTGAAGTACTTCTTTAGCACCTTCGGGAAGGGAGTCAATCCGAGCCATGATTAGATCTTGGATCGTAGAGGGAACGGTTATGTCTTGGATGCCTTTTGTTAAATGATACTTGTTGTCCCTTTTCTCTGTAATATGTAAGTCCTTGAAAGATCTTATAAATTCTTCGATGAAAAACGGAATCCCTTCAGTCTTCTCCAGGATCAACTCTTCAAGCTCCCTGTCGATCTCTTCTGTCCCCAGAAGGTGGGTCACCATGGCAAGGCTCTCCCGGTTGGAGAGTCGATTCAGAGTCACCTGACTATGATAAGATTTGCCGCCCCAGGTGTGAACAAATTCTGGCCGGTAAGTGAATATGATTAAAACCCTTGCCCCCGCTATGCTCTCTAAAAGGTATTTCAATACATCCTCTGAACTCTTGTCCATCCAGTGGAGGTCCTCATAGGCCAGAATCAGGGGCCGGATTTCAGAACCTTTAAGGGTGATTCGCTTTACTGCCTCCATGATTCGATCTTTTTTTGCCTCAGGGCTCAGGGGGATCTCGTCGATACCGCTCTCTTTCACTGAAAAAAGCTCCAGAAGATAAGGGAGTGTCGAAACCTCATCTGCTCTCAATATTTTCAGTCCTCTTTTGACCTTTTCCCTGATCTGTGAATCCCCATCACTCTCGCGGATATCGAAGTTTGCCTTCAGGGAGTCTATATGTAAATGATAGGCTACCCCACGACTGTATGAGAGGCACTTGCCCTCCAAAAACATCACGTCCTCACTGGTCACAGCCTTTCTAACCTCATATAAGAGCCTGGATTTGCCTACCCCCGCTTCAGACACAATAGAAAAGGCCTGCCCTCGCCCTTCCTTGGCCCTCTGAAAGCCATCTATTAGAAGCTCAAGCTCCCGCTCCCTCCCCACAAAAGGGGTCAATCCCCGTTCTGCACTGACGTCAAATCGTGTCCTTCTGGTACTCGGAGCGATTGCGCGATAGACCCTGACTGGCTCTTCCTTACCCTTAATCTCCTTTTCCCCAAGGGCCTCAAACCGGAAGAGCCCTTCAGTAAGTTTGAATGTCTCCTCTGTCACATAGGTAGCACCCGGATTCGCTAGTCCTTCCACTCTTGAGGCCAGATTCACCGTATCGCCCACGGCCTTGAACTCCACTCTGAGATTGTTGCCTAACGTGCCCACGACTACAGGACCCGTGTGGATGCCGACACGCATTTTTAGAGGTGGTATGCCTTCTCTCTCTTGTTTCATTTTTTCGCTAAATCTCGCCATCTCCCGGTGGATGGCTAAGCTTGACCGGATGGCTCGTTGCGGGGCATCCTCCAACGCAATTGGGGCTCCGAAAAGGGCCATGATCCCGTCACCGGTCATCTCATTGACCGTACCCTCATAGTCATGCACTTTGTGGATCAGGATCTCGTAGATCTCGTCCATTATGGAATAAGCTTCCTCAGGGCCGAGTCTCTCAGTAAATTGTGTGAAACCTTCCATATCGCAGAACATCACCGTGACTTGTTTGCGCTCACCCTCAATTCT
>DAOVAK010000368.1 GCA_030671095.1 Deltaproteobacteria bacterium
CTAAGCGGCATTCTCTGGGGGGGCCAAAAAATTTGCCCGGTGCCCTTAAGTATGGCGCACAAAGCGAGGTAGCTCTGAGGCCTTGTTCTGTCAATAAAATCCCTTGCAGGATTTTATAAAGCGCCTCCCGAATGCTCTCGGGAGGCTTAGAAGCCCCCGGGGACCGGGGGCGTTATCTAAAATTTTCCGAGAGAAAAATTTTAGCAGGGTTTTTGGCCCCTCCAGAGAACCCCGCTCAGCCCACCAAGACTTTTTGCAAGGCTGTTTCAAAAGGCCAAAATGTTACGCCCCGTGAAATCCGTCGCAGACGGCCATCTCACTCGCCTTTCCATCCTCCGTAGCAGGCTACTGCGGAGGACGGGCGCGCGGACTCGACCTTCGTAGCCGAAACGGCTGCTTCGGCGGAGCAGGTTGCCCCGCGGCTTGTCGGAGCAAAGCGGAGATCCCGCTTGTCGAAGATACCGCTTTGTCGTAGATCCCGCTTGCGGGGCGGTGCGGGGCCGCGGGGAGGAATCGAAAGGCGACCGCGCCGAAGCCTCCGGCGGAGCCTGGGTGGCGGAGGCGGGTGCTATGCTTCGGCGGAGTTTCGCTTGGCTTCGCCACAGATGCCCCGCACCTTGGCGCGGGGAGCTTCACTGGGGACAAATAACTCCCGACGGAGATTACGATGAAGTGGCACGTATTGGACAACAAACAGAAGATATTGAGGATCCTTCAGAAATCAGTTTCCAATAAAACGGAAATCAATGTTCGCATTAGAGGAGCAAGGAATCCATTTACATCTAAATTGCTGAAGATTGTGGAAGCTGAGACGCTTCTAGAGCTGGAGAACTTAGAGATTGACACGGAAGCTCAATTGATTATTGAAAAGCTGAACCCTGCTAAAGGAGATGACCTCATCCAGTCTTTTCCCGATGTGGTCATGTAGTTCTTGGTTAATGAAAACGCCTGTCAGTGTTCAGCGACAAATATTGGTGTGAGCAATATTCCACCCGACTTTGGGTTCATCATAAGCTTCCCGGAAAAGCTTGAGATCCAAGAAAAACGGAGAGGAAAAAGGACTCGCTATGAAGAGCCAAAGATGGTCTCTGTGGAATTCAGACTCCCAACAGGTGGAGGAAAGGGGAGAACATACACCCTAAATGTTTTTGACCGCTCAAAGCGTGGGTTTGGCCTGCTGGTTCGGAAAAAAGATTTTGGTCTGCTCAAGATCCTGAATCGGGGTGATAAGCTGCAAGACATGACTTTTTATTCCGAATCGCTCATGGTGAGAATGGATGCTGTCGTGAGACATAAGACGAGAATAGGGGAGGGGAAATATCAGGGCTGTTACATTGTAGGGATCGCACTGCGCAAGAGCCTTAAAGGTTGAGAACCGATGATACATGAGCTTGAAGAAATCAGTGAGCAGGACATAAGGCGAGAAAAGGAGAAGGCCCGTCGTCTCAGGCAATCTAGCTGGTGGATGAGGAAGATCCAAAAAGGAGAATGCTATTATTGTCATCGTAAGGTGGGCAGGAACAGCCTTACCATGGATCATGTGCTTCCCCTCAGCCGAGGCGGAAAGAGCCGGAAAGGAAATATCGTCCCTGCCTGCAAGCAATGCAATAGCAAAAAGAAGTACCTGTTACCCATCGAATGGGAGGAGTATCTGAAATCATTATCGGGGAGGCCCAGCCTCTAAAATGGTCCTTTCGATTTACTCACCTTGACCTCTGTTCCAATAATTTCTTCTGAAGGCAATCCCACATACTGAACGGCCCGGCCCAGGTTAACTGCGATCTCCAGCCAATCGGAACTGTTAATGAGCGCCAAGGGTTCACCCTCTTCCGCGTCAGCATAAATGGGACTAAGGTTTTTAATGGTTAGACTCCCCACTTCAATCACCGGCTCAAAGGATTCAAGAAAAGACTCCAAGTCTCTGCGATGGATATTTGAAATAAGGTTGCCAAAGTTATCCACGCGTGTGATCTGTCCGTACAGTATCCCTCCCCCTTCTTGGGGTTTGGGGAAATGAAGTTTGACTGGATCGCTCAGCTTGGAGCCCATCCCCTTTAGCGAAACCCCCAGTGAAAGGTGGGCGGCTACAGGTGCGAAGACCTCCCGTCCATGAAAAGTATGGCTGATAGAAGGCAGGAAATACCTGCTTTCAGAGAGATGAATAATCGTCGTCCTTTTATAGTCCTCTATGATGGGCCAGAAGATGCCGTTATCAGGTCCAACGAAAAAATGTCCGCCTGCTTCCATTCCCATGAGGCGCCTTTCGCTCCCAACACCAGGGTCCACAACGGCCACATGCACAGTTCCTTTGGGAAAAAAGGGGAAGGTCTCATGAACAAGGCCTGCCGCTTGAATAATGGAGCCAGCTCTGATCTGATGGCTTATGTCCACAACCTGTGCTTCTGGATTAATGGTGAGGATGACACCTTTCATCATCGCCACGTAGGGATCGCTGAGGCCGAAATCCGTCGTCAGAGTAATAATGCCAGAGGCGTTCATGGCCAATTCTTCAGAAGTTTTGGAACAAGGTCACCCGCTTTACCCAGGATGCTAAAATCCATACAATCCAAGCTACTCAAGAAGCCGCGTCAAGTCAAGGAGGCCTAAATATCCGTAACGTTCAAAAGTGTTAGTACAATCTTTTGAAGCAGCAAGTCGTAGTCAGATAGTCGATTCTCCGGCAATGCCTCCGACTAAACAACAGCAAATGCCAACACTTTTGAAATTTACCAGTATAGCCCTGGGATCATCGGAATAATAGGGTTTGATATTGTATATTATTTGTGCTATCCCGATCCCGCATTTGACTTGCAAAATTCTCATCAGGTTATATAATCGCCAAGCGCTTCTGGGAAAGCAGATTTGCCGACCGGCAAGGCGGTTTTTTCAGCCGATCCGGTCAAAAAAAGGATTCCATAGATGAAACTATAACTATTTGAGGAAAGGAGATTGAAGATGAGTGCAAAATTGATCAAAGGCACCGAGATCCGAGAGGAGATCTTGGCAGAAATCAAGGCAGATGTGGACAAAATAAAAGAGGAACATGGGGCGGTGCCCGGGTTAGTCACTATCCTTGTGGGAGAGGATCCTGCCTCGATCTCTTATGTTACGGGTAAGATCAAAACAGCGAAAAGCCTCGGTTTCAAGGAGGTGCAAGATACCCAGCCGGAGACCATTTCAGAAGAGGAGCTATTGGCCCTGGTTGATAAGTACAATAAAGATGATTCCATACATGGCATCCTGGTGCAATTGCCGCTTCCAAAAAGCATTGATGAGAAGAAGATCCTCAATGCCATTGACCCGGACAAAGACGTGGACGGATTTCATCCAGTCAATGTGGGGCGGCTCATGATCGGAGGCTCTGAGATCAAGTTTCCACCATGTACCCCCGCGGGGATCCAAGAGATGATTGTTCGCGCTGGAGTGGAGACGAGCGGGGCAGAAGTGGTGGTGGTGGGCCGATCGAATATCGTGGGTAAACCTATCGCCAACATGATGTTGCAGAAGGCGGACGGTGCTAACGCTACAGTCACAGTGGTTCACACGCGGACTAAGGATCTGGCTTTCCATTGCAAACGCGCCGATATCCTGATCGTTGCGGCGGGTGTTCCGGGTCTGGTCAAGCCGGAATGGATTAAACCGGGCGCATGTGTCATCGATGTGGGGGTTAATCGGGTTGGTGAAAAGATCAGTGAAAAGACGGGCAAGAAGGTGGCGATCCTGAAGGGGGATGTGGACTTCGATGCCGCCAAGGAGATTGCTGGTTCTATTACACCCGTGCCAGGGGGAGTGGGTCCCATGACAATCACCATGCTCATGAAAAACACGCTCAATTCCCTGAAATTCAGTCTGGGGGTCGCCTGATATTTGCACCTGTCTCACAAATGCATGCACAATGGGGGTTGAGTCCCGGAGGACTCAACCCCTTTCTTATCCCTGCCCATATTACCCTTCCAAAGATTTTCTTTGACTTTGATCCTGTTTTTCTTTATGTCTTTATCGTTAATATCCTTTCCCTTAGTTTTTTGAATTATTCCTAATTTTCCCACAAGAG
>DAOVAK010000576.1 GCA_030671095.1 Deltaproteobacteria bacterium
GGCAGGCGGGAATGGGAGAACTGGATCTCGCGGAAATGGTGAGGGAGTCGGAACTTCTGTTAGCGGCTAAACGAGAGGCATATGGACTGATCGATTCTGATCCAGAGCTTTTGCGGCCTGAAAACAGCCATTTAAAAGATATGGTCGATTCCATTCTGGCCAAACCATTGGATTTGTAATTTCATATGAAGATTTGACGAACTCTGTTCTATAATGTAAAAGAATAGGTTTTGTTCATTGAACTTCCCACAATTTCGGAAGGAGAAGAGCGTCATGCAAGAGTTCAGGAGAATGAATCGTTTACCTCCCTACGTCTTTAGGGTCGTTGATACGCTCAAAATGGATTTAAGGCGCAAGGGCGAGGACATCATAGACATGGGCATGGGAAACCCAGATATACCCACGCCCAAACATATTGTGGATAAACTCGTTGAGGCCGTAAAAAAGGGACACAATCACAGGTATTCTGCATCAGCAGGAATCACCAAATTAAGAGAAGCTATCGCCAGGTGGTACAAAAGGCGGTTCAAAGTGGAAGTGGACCCGGATACTGAAGCCATCGCCACCATAGGCGCAAAGGAGGGTCTGTCCCATCTCGTGCTTGCTACTATAAGCCCAGGTGATGTGGTGTTTGCTCCAAATCCAACATACCCCATCCATCCCTATTCCGTGATCATAGCAGGAGGAGATCTGCGCAGCATTCCCATTGGACCGGACAGGGATTTTTTTGAAGATCTGCTAACGGCCACGAAGCAGACCTGGCCCAACCCGAAAATGCTGATTATCTCCTATCCCCACAATCCGACAACGGCAGTGGTGGACAGGAAATTTTTTAAGAAGCTCGTAGATTTTTGTCGAGAGCACGAGATCATGGTCATACACGACTTCGCTTACGCCGATTTGGTTTTCGACGGTTACAAGCCGCCCAGCTTCCTTCAGATCCCTGGGGCAAAAGAGATTGGGGTAGAGATGTTCAGCCTCTCCAAAAGCTACTCCATGCCGGGATGGCGGGTTGGATTCTGTGTGGGAAACCCGACTCTCGTGGGCGCCTTGAGAAGACTGAAAAGCTATCTGGACTACGGCATATTTCAACCCATCCAGATCGCATCCATTATTGCCTTGAACGGCCCCTATGACTGCGTCAAAGAGATTGTGGAGAGCTATCGTAAGAGGCGCGATACGCTCGTTGATGGTCTGAACCGAATTGGCTGGCCTTTGGAAAAGCCGAAAGCCACCATGTTCGTATGGGCCAAAATCCCAGAGCCCTATGCTAAGATGGGATCGGTCGAATTCTCAAAAATGCTCATTAAAAAGGCAAAGGTGGCCGTTTCACCAGGCATTGGTTTTGGAGAGTACGGTGATGAATATGTGAGATTCGCTCTCGTGGAAAATCCCCATCGCATCAGACAGGCCATCAAAGGTATCAGGCAGGTGTTGTGAAAGAAGAGGGAAACATGCAGCAAGTCAACGTGGGAATCATTGGATTCGGGACCGTAGGGGCCGGCACGGTGGAGGTCCTGCTGAACAATAGAGATATTATCAGTAGCAGGGTGGGTTCGGACATCATTGTCAAAAAAATCGCTGACCTTGATCTCGATTCTGATAGGGGCATTTCCATTGAATCAGGGCTTCTGACCAGGGACGCCATGGAGGTCATTGAGGACCCCGATATCCATGTGGTGGTGGAGCTTATTGGCGGTGTTGATAAGGCAAAGGAATATATCCTGAAGGCCATGAAAAATGGAAAACATGTGGTCACGGCCAACAAGGCCCTGCTTGCAGAATTCGGAGAGGAAATATATCAGGCCGCCGATACCCATGGGGTTAGCATTGCCTTTGAGGCGAGTGTGGGTGGCGGAATCCCGGTTATACGTTCTTTTAGGGAAGGGCTCTCCGCAAACCGCATTCAAACCATAATGGGTATACTAAACGGGACCTCAAACTACATTTTAACCCGGATGACGGAGAGCGAACTCCCCTATGATGAGGCCGTACAAGAGGCGATAGATCTTGGGTACGCGGAGGATCCACCCACCCTCGACGTGGATGGTACTGATGCGGCCCATAAGCTGGCCATCCTCGTCTCCATTGCCTTCGGTGCCCCGGTATCTTTTAACAGGATCTACCGGCAAGGGATAGATAAACTAACCCCGGAAGACATCCGCTTTGCGCGTGAATTCGGCTATTGCATAAAACTCTTGGCTGTCGCGAGGAATCGGGCGGGTAAGGTTGCGGCGAGGGTGCATCCATGTATGGTTCCCCTCGACCACATCATGGCAAGCGTTAACGGCGTCTACAATGCCATATACCTGGAAGGCGACTTTGTGGGGCCCAACCTTTACTACGGCCTGGGCGCGGGAAGAAGACCTTCTGGAAGCGCCGTGGTTTCCGATATCATATGTCTGGCAAGGCAGATCAGAAAGGGGGTCAACAAACTTATTCCCCCTCTCGCCCATGTCCGTCCGCAAGATAATGCCATATCCATCCAGCCCATAGACGAATTGAACACGGCCTATTATTTCAGATTTGCAGCCGTTGATGAACCTGGCGTACTGTCCAAGATATCCGGCGTCCTGGGCGACCACCAGATCAGCATTGCTTCTGTGATCCAGAAGGGAAGAGAGGAGAAAGGATCAGTCCCCGTTGTCATGCTGACCCATGAGGCCCAAGAGAGTAATGTCATAAAGGCCTTGTCACTCATGGAAAATCTGGATGTGCTGACCGATGAGACGATCATGATCCGGGTTGAAGAAGGGTAGCCCGGAATT
>DAOVAK010000284.1 GCA_030671095.1 Deltaproteobacteria bacterium
TGAGCATGCACCAAACCAGATCATCCAATTCCGGCAAAATCCCGCTTTTCTTCAGATCGACCGTCTTTTTGAAATCATGGTAGGCACTGATAAATGCATCCGTCTCCTTCATGATTCGCCCTTGCTTATGTTTAGAAGACTATTATTACTAAGTGACCGTCCTGTCCATCCAAAACCAGGGCATAAGCCAAAAAGGCATGACATTTTGATTTCATGGCTCCAGCGTTAAAGGTTTTTTGCCTGAGATCAAACCTTTATGCCTTTACTATATTCGGCCATCTCTAAATGACTGTCTTTATATGTGTATAAATTAATACATTATAATGAAACCTACCGATTTTACAGTTAAACTTAAATTTATTAAACGCTCCAAAAAGCCGTTTTCGTTCCAATTTTCTCGTTGATTTATTCAAAATTTCCACTAAAATGCAACAAAAAGACTAAAATGGAATTCTGATACAGAAAGTGTCATAATTTGTATACCTTTTCTCCCACCTCAAAAAAGCTCACTCCAAACAAATCAGTTATTTCAATTAGTTACATATTCCGCCCATTAAGGAACGACAATTGCTTTAGATTAGGGTTGCTGCTGCGTTGTTTTATTCTCCTGTAAGCGATGGAAACCCAAAAAAGTGAATTCTATCAAATCCCGAGGTTGGCGACCTCTTCCTTTGATACGAATTTCCTCTTGGCGATTAACCGTAGGGACAAAGCCCTTATGTCTGTGCAAGAACATCTAACGTCTTTAGCAAGAGAAGCGGAGCTTTACCGAACCCAGGGCCTCTTAGAGCATTCCAAAGAGAAATACCTTCAGATCCTTCAATTCATCGAAGAAAAAAAATCTTCTAACCATCGAAAACTCATAGAAGCTGTCAGGGATAAGATTCAGATGCTGGAAGAAAATCTGGCTGTAGAGAAACAAGACACCCGAGAACCCGAACTCTCTGAAAAGCAGCAAAATATGATTAAGGACCTGTTCTCGGTTTCACAGACAAAAGAAGCGGCCAAGGTTGAGGGGGCTGTGGCGCTGGCGGAATTCGGCCAGTATGAGCGAGCCTTGGAGGAATTCCAGGCACTACTCAAGGAAGGCACGCTACCCGTTGTAGCAGCCAAAAACATTATCAGATGCTATATGGGGCTTTCTTCTCCAGATGAGGCGGTTTCGCAATTCAGAGAATGGGTGACAGCAGGAGACGTTTTGACGCCGCAAGAGTTGAAACTCATACGAGGGTTTATTCAGAATCTCCTGGAAAGGAAGGGCATTAGGAGGGAACTCCCACACTTGGTCGAAACATCTCAAACGGACAGCCAATCTTCGGAAAATGAGGAGGGCTTCCTGGACATATCTTCAATTTGCGTTGAACTGGGAAATGGCCCCCACAAAGGAGATATGGTGGAGTTTCAGGTCACCTCGCAGTCGGGCAATACGATTAGCGTCAACATACCCGGTGAGCAGAGGGATCTGCTAGAGGCCTTTAGACCTGGACTGCGACTGCCGGAATTACAGTGTTACTCACCTATAGCCGTATTTAAAGGCAGGGGGGTCGTCATCAAAAAGAGAAAGATATGGAATGGTCGAAACCAAGGGAATTACTTGTTGGACATCACCATTGATGAGGAATAGCGTTTAACGGGGTGACTATTTACCGAACAACTTTTTGCACGCTCCGCCACCGCCCTTCAATGCCCCTTGTGTGCCTCAGAAATAATCCTCTTCCGGGTTCATCATTACGCTGCTCTCCGCTCCCTGCTTCTTTGGTGCGGGTCTCTTTGGCCCTTTTTTCGCAACCTCCATGGCTGCCGGACAGGGGTTGTCACTCCCAAGCCTACCGCTCACCAGAGCGGCACCAAGGCCCAGCGGACCAAGCAGCAGCATGCCGCCAAATGCCTTGCCTATGGTGATTATGGTCCGGCTTGGATCCATGACAAATGCGGGATTTCTCAGTGTGCCGCCAAGTTTGAGGGGCTTGGCAAACTCTCCTATGCTCAGGCTGAGCTTGCCCACCCCGCTGATGCCAACGCCTCTTTTAGGATAGGATCGCAAGGCCAGATTCAGTTTCTCGGTCTTCAAATCGATTTCTCCATCCCCGATCAAGCTCGTTGCCTTGGTATCGATCACCAATACTGTGCTGTCAGCAAGCCCCTGCTTGATATCGAAACGGCAGACAAAACAGTTAAGCTCAGTGTAATCTTCTTCGCTGGACGAATCGAGTAATTTGCCCAGGCTGGACCCCACATCTGCGCCAAACAAATCAATGTACGTATTGTTCATCCGGCCATTTTCCATGATTAAGGTGATCTTACCGTTTAGCCCAGCCATTAGTGCGGCGACGGACTGACCGTGTGTACGAATGTTCACATCCACATCAACTTTACCCTCGAGGATATCGGTAATTTTCAAATCCTTAAGCATCCGGCCGAGATCAGAATTGTCGATTCTAAGCACTGTGGCCACCATCGCCCCTTTTCTGCGCAGACGTAGGTCCAAGCGGCCTTTTAGAGTCCCGCCGCCTATGAAGGATCTGAGCTCCCTCACTCTGAGACGGCCGCTTTTGAGGAATATCTGGGCGTTAAGGTCCCTGAGCGATAACCGGGGCATCAGGAACCGCTTTGCTTTAATCATGATCTCGACGTCAACCCTTTTCAGCGCGTTTAGAGTCAGCGGGTCAGATGAGAAGACCTTCTTCTTTGCTGCCGCCTGAACAGACCTCTTTGCGCCACGACTCCTTCTTTTTTTCTTTGATAAGAACGGTCGGAGGTCCAGTTTCTGAGAAGACAGCACTGCAGACAGCCTCGGTCTCTTGCTATCCAGCCTTATCTCCACCGAACCAGTAAGGTCGCTATTTCTCAGGGTACCTTTGAAATCTGAAAACCTGTATGTCTTGTTCGCCAGATCATTGACTCGGCCAGAGGCCTTGAACGGCCCTTTGAGGGGAATTGACCATCCTAGAAGCTTCTCCAGGTTTGCCAGGTTTTTGCCCTCTACGTGGAATTTGAGGTGGAAATCGCGTTGGGCTAGAAGATCATTTACGGTCCCGCTGAGCTTCAATCTGGCCAACTTCGAATGGCCCATTTGCGCCTGGAAGTTCTGAACACTCAGCCTACCGTCGGTGTCTGTTAACCGGCCTGTCGCATGGAAGGGCCCTTTGAGATGCAGTCGCTTTCCGATAAGCCTTTCCAGTGTCGTTAGATTCTTGCCCTTAATAGCGACCTTAAGGTCGATCCCGCGTTTAGCCCGGGGGTCCTTTATGGCGCCCACAACATCCACCTTGGCCAATGCCTCAGTGCCCATACGCGCATTGATGTTTTCGATAGTCAACTTGCCGTTAGGGTCAGCAAGTTTCCCCGTCACCTTGAAGGGGCTGAGCACGGGTACTTCGCCAATGTTGATCAGATCGGTAATGTCAGCGGTTGACTTCCCTTCAGCCCTCACAATGAAGGAGAAACCCTTGGCATTTGCCACGTCCTTGATTACACCCTCGGCCCTAACGGTAGCGCTACCGGTCTTGGCCACCAGACTCAGCGGCCATGCTTTGTCTGGATCAGCAAATGAGGTCAGCGGTCCCAGCGTGCCCGCAATCTCGATCGACCTACCCCTGTAAGTACCCTTGAACGTCAGGGCGACAGGGCTGTCCGTATTCGTGGCGGTAGCACTAAAGCTGTCCAGGCTTACTTTATACGTTTTCGCAGAATGGCCGTTTTTGTAGACGAGGTGACCCTTTTTAATCTGCAACCGGTTTAAAGCAAAGAGAGGTAGTTCCCATTCTTCTGTGACCTCTCCCTCCTTCACTTCAGCATCTGCTTCACCCTTTTTACCCGTGACCCCTATGTTCCATCTGCCGGACTTGTCAGTCTCTAGTAGGATGTCGGGCTCCACCAAAATAAGACGTCGAACATCAATATCTCCCCTAATGAGCGGAAGGAGGGCCACTTGCAGTTCGAAACGCTTGATCATGGCCAGCTCAGGTCTGGATCCCCAAGATGCATTCTCGAAACGCACATCCTCCACCACCAGCGCCGGCCTGAATCCAATCTTGAGCTGGATATTGCCGCTCAAGGTCAACTCCCGGCCAGTTAGGTCCCAGACTACCCTCGATATCCTCGGCTTCAGCTCATTGAAGTGGTAGCTCGATATGATCAAATAGGCCAAGAACGTGGATGCGCCGATCAGGAACAAGGCCACCTTTACGATCCATTTCCCGCGCACGGCACCTCCTCCCTGAAACTGAATGCTACAGGTCCACTGACTGCAAGATTATCGGTCAAAGGAACCACCCCCATTGCGCCATGTGGTTTCTGCGCATTCTGCTTCTCGTAAAATACGGGCAGCAGAAAAGCCATCAAAGATACCTGCAGCACCGCACCGCAAGCGGCATCTTCGACAAGCGGGATCTCCGCTTTGCGCCGATAAGACTTGTCGACGAGCCGTTCGGCCTTGAGTTCACTGCCGAAAGGCTCACGGCCGAGGGGCTCCCTTCGATAAACTCAGGGCTTGAGCCTGTCGAAAGCAATTCGAGTTGCTGCAGGGGACTTCAGCGAAGGCCAATAAAAAAGCCGACGCGAGTCGGTCATAAATTCACTATATAGTTGAAATTATAACAGAAAATAGTTTCTTGGTCAAACGAAAAAAGGAAGCACGCTAGGGGAGGACTGTGGATGCCTACTCCGATTTCTTGGTGATAAATCTTCTGTATCTCAGGTTTTCAAATTCTCCAGAGAGGCTTTCCTCCAGTTCATTGACTAAAAACCGCAAATAGGGATA
>DAOVAK010000074.1 GCA_030671095.1 Deltaproteobacteria bacterium
TGCTCAGGTGCGCCAGCTCCCCCCGAGGCTATTACCGGTATGGTCACGTTGGAGGCTATTAATTTGTTCAGCGCCAACTCGTAACCTTTTTTGGTGCCGTCAGCGTCAATGGAGTTCAGGCAAATTTCACCAGCCCCTAAATTCTCTGCCTCCTGAGCCCACGCCAGGGCATCCATCCCCATAGGCGTTCTCCCACCATCAATCACCATCTCATAACCGGTGGGAATCTTTTTTGAGGGTGTCACCCTCTTCACATCCATGCCGAGAACGATGCACTGACCTCCAAAGGCCTCTGCTCCCTCGGAAATAATGCTCGGATTCCTGATGGCCGCCGAATTGACACTCACCTTTTCTGCGCCCGCGAGGAGGACCTGGCGTATATCCTCAACGGTTCTGATACCACCTCCCACGGAAAATGGGATAAAGATCTTTGCCGCCACTCGTCGGACCGTCTCAATCATAATATCCCGCTTCTCATAGGAAGCCGTTATATCGTAGAAGACGATTTCATCTGCTCCTTCCTCGTAATAAAAATCGGCCATCTCCACGGGATCACCGATGTCCACGTTTCCCTTGAATTTTATACCCTTGGTCAGTTTTCCATCGCGCACATCTAAACAGGGTATGATCCTTTTGCTAAGCATTGTCCCTTCAACTCCACTTGCAAAAATTGGACAAAATTCTTAATCCTGGTCTCCCGCTCTTCTCCACGTGGAATTGTACGGCAAGGAGATTTTTTTCTGCTATGACAGAGGCAAACCGAGACCCATAATCCGTTTCACCGAGCACCGCAGCAGACTCCTTAGGAGATGCATAGTAGGAATGCACAAAATAGAATTCACTCTCAGGGGCAACGCCCTCGAAAAGTGGATGATCCCTTTTCAATGCCACACCGTTCCAGCCCATGTGAGGCACTTTTAGTTTTTTTCCATCCTCGTCCACCATTTCTACTTGAAACCGACGTACTTCCCCTCTTATCAAGCCGAGGCATTGTGTATCGTTTTCCTCACTCCATTCCATGATAATTTGAGTTCCAATGCAGATACCGAGGATAGGTTTCCCCGCACCATAGCAATCTACAAGTGCCTGATCCAATCTCAGCCTTTTCAGGTCAGACATGGCCTTACCAGCAGCACCCACACCCGGGAAGATGATCCTTTCAGCCTCCATGACTTTGGAGAAGTCACTGGTGATGAGCGACTCCTGACCCAAAAAATTCAGGGCTCTCTGGACACTCGTCAAGTTACCTGCTTCGTAATCTATTATCGCAATCATGATCTAAGTATAATTGTAAAATCCTCGGCCAGTCTTTTGCCCCAGCCATCCCGCGTCCACATACTTCCTCAACAACGGACATGGCCGGTATTTATCATCTCCCAAACCGGACTTTAGCACCTCAAGGACAGCCAGGACAGTGTCCAGGCCTATGAGATCCGCCAGGGCCAGTGGACCCATGGGGTGGTTCATTCCAAGCTTCATGACCTGATCTATATCCTCTGCCTTGCCCACGCCTTCAAAAAGGGCGTAGATCGCCTCGTTGATCATGGGCATGAGGATCCGGTTGGCGACGAACCCAGGGAAATCATTGGCCGGAACCGGTGCCTTCCCCAACTTCAGGGCCAGGTCTCTGGTGATCTGGTAGGTCTCGTCCGTGGTGGCCAAGCCGTTTATGATCTCCACGAGTTTCATCATGGGAACCGGGTTCATGAAGTGCATGCCTATGACTTTTCCCGGTCTCTTTGTGGCACCCGCTATTTTCGTAATGGATATGGACGAGGTATTGGAAGAAAGGATCACCTCAGCCTTGCAGAATTCATCCAGATTGCGGAAAATCTGGAGTTTCAACGCTTCTTGCTCTGTGGCGGCCTCCACGACAAAGTCAGCCTTCGCCATATCATCGATTGAGGTGGTCCCCTCTATCCTGCCCAGTATGACTTGCCGGTCGTCTTCACTGATCTTTTCCTTTTTTACCATGCGGCCGAGGCTTTTCTCAACGGCAGCAAATCCCTTCTCCAGAAACTCATCCTTAATGTCGCTCATGACAACCGACAGTCCGCTGGCAGAAGCCACCTGTGCTATGCCTGCACCCATCTGACCCGCACCCACAACCCCTAAAGTCTTAATTTCCATCTCTTAAAATCCTCCTTCTCATTGCGCCATGGTTTCTATCTAAATCACCTTAAAAAGCCAGATCTCTTTAGATTCTTATATCATGGCAGTGAGAAAATCAACAGAATGGATTTGGGGTCACACTTTAGAAATAAGAAGATTAAGGAAGGAATACTTGATATTTGAGACGGGATCTCTCTATTGCGGTAGACTATGACACCTTTTCCACAGCCTCTTGTAGGCCTCTGCCTCCTCGTGCCAGTGCATGTCACCCCACCCCAGTTCTTCCTGACAGATCAGGCGAATACGGTCAAGATGTGCCACGCCACCCTCCTGCAGTAATAAGCCAAGCCTTGTGCGTCTTAACAGAAGGTCCTCCAGGTGGACAACCTGCTCAGTACGTGCAGCCCATCGAAGCTCAGACCAGATAACGTCAGTTCCTGGTAGGCGTTCAAGCTCCCCCTCCTTTGCACAACCAAGCATTTCTCCCATCTCGGCTCCGTAACGGCCAGCCAGTCTTCGGCGTAGTGTGTGGTCGAAATCTCTTGAAGCGATCTCCTCCGCTCCTGATCCTCCAAACACCGGTTCTCCCCTATCCTCAGCAACCAAAGAGGGAAGAAATTGCGTTGCCTTTTGGAGAACATCCAGGGCCATGAGGCGAAAATTGGTCAGCTTCCCACCACTCACGGAGATGAGGCCATTCTCCACCCAGATATTGTGATCCCGCTTTTCTTTGGATGGATCCGCTATGCCTGTACCGATGACAGGTCTGACCCCAGCATACGTGGAGAGTATATGGTCAGCCTCGATACCCAAACCAGGAAGTTTGTAGCGCACAGCTTCTAGGAGATACTCCATTTCCTGGGGAGTAATCGACGCCTCAATGTTCAGGTCTTCCTCATGATCCAGATCCGTGTTTCCCACGACCGTGACACCCTGCCAAGGCAATAGAAACACGTAGCGCTTGTCCACAGGATGCCTCAGCGCTATAGCTTGGGCCACTGGAATGCGCCAGAAAGGGAATATGAGATGACTTCCCCTGAGGGGTCGAATATGTCCCTCTCCCCCCACCTGATTGCGTAGCCGATCAGTCCAGGCACCCGTTGCGTTAATGACCACGTTTGCGCGCACCTCGGTAGTTGCCCCGGAAGTCACGTCTCGTACGGCCACACCACATACCCGTCCGCCTTGCTTCATCAAATTCTCAGCCGCCGCATAATTGAGTGCAACCGCGCCTTCCTTCTGGGCCTCTCGAATCACACGAAATACCAGCCGTGCATCGTCGGTAACCGCATCGAAATACTGGGTGCCTCCCTTGAGACCAGTGATCCTTATCCGCGGCGCCAGCATGGTGTACTCATCCAGAGGGTAATATCGGTGGGCCCAACGCCTTCCCAGAAAATCATATACACTCAGCAGGGCGTTCAGTGGCCACCGTCCAGGCAGACTAAGCCTGTAATCGCTGAGCAGGAACCCAATAGGATCAATCAGGCCAGGCACCTGCCGCAACAGCCGTTCCCGTTCCCGCAACAAGTCGCGGGTCAACTTTACTTGGCCCATCTCAAGATAGCGCAATCCCCCATGGACGAGGTTGGAGGAGCGACTCGATGCCCCCCAGGCAAAATCCCGTTGTTCGATGAGCGCAGCCGCAAGCCCACACCTTGCGGCTTCTCTCAAAATCCCCGCACCTGTGATGCCGCCTCCAATCACGAGCAGATCCCACCCGCGCGATCCTTCCAAACCGCCCTCAGTCAGCAAAGACCAGGCCTTGCTACGCCAATCGTGATTATGAGGACTATTCATTCTCCTCTTCATTTCGACTGACCAGCTTTCCAGGGTTCATCATCCCATTGGGATCCACCTGCCGGCACAAGCTTTTGATCATTCCCATACCAAGCTTGCCCTTCTCCACCACCAGATAAGGTGCGTGATCTACGCCCACGCCATGCTGATGACTGATGGTCCCGTTGTTTGCTACGATGGCCTCTGAGGCAACCCTTTTTAAACGCTGCCATCGTGAAAAAGTTTCTTCATGGGTCTCAGCGATGCGAAATATGAAGGTGGTGTAAATACTCGCACCCTGTGCATAGATATGAGACAGGTGGGTGAACACGTGAATTCGCTCATGTTCATGAGAGACGGTTTCGTTCAAGGCAGATTCGATCACGTCTATTAGGTACTCAACGTTCTGCCAGTCAGTGGCTGTCTCCAGAGTATCCACGGCATACCCTTTCTCCCACAGAGTATTCCTAAGGTAAGGCACCTGAAAACGACTCTCCACCCACTTCCGGCCCAGGTATCTGCTTATGTAGAACCCGGTTGCCTGTTTGAAAACGCCTCTCGCCTCTCTTAATGCCTTTCTGCACTGTGCCCGGGTTCCCGTAACCCCAAATAACAGCATGCATTTCTCAGCCCCTGCGCCACGTTTGGCAAGCAGACGCTCCATGAAACCGACAAGGCGCTTTTTGCCAACAAGAGCAAGCTGGGTTTCTGTTTCAGCGCTGCCACTCAGCCGTAACATGGACAGGGGAACTTTTTTCTGAACGGCTTGTTGTACCGCTTTCATGCCTCCCTGCCAGTTTGGAAAGAATATACCGTAAAAACGCTCCCGAGCCGGCAGGGGTGTGACACGAACCTTGACCTCTGTCAGAATACCCAAGCGTCCTTCAGACCCGAGGGCCACCTCACGCAGGTCGGGACCTGCTGCTGATGCTGGAAACGTGGGGATGTCCAAAGTCCCAACAGGTGTCTCAAGCTGGCCTCCTGCGAAAAGCTGCTCTATTCGGCCATACCGTAATGATTGTTGGCCGGTCGAACGGGTCGCAATCCAACCACCCAGCGTGGAAAACTCAAAGGACTGTGGGAAATGTCCCAGAGTGTAGCCCCGTGCCCGGAGTTGAGACTCCACATCCGGACCTGCTGCTCCAGCGCCGAAGGTGGCGATTTGACTTTCTTTGTCCAAGCTTATCAGCCGATTCATCCTTCCCATATCCATGGTCAAAACCGGCTTCTCGCTCCTTTCCGGCGTGACATGACCCACCACGCTTGTGCCACCACCGTAAGGTATTATGACTGCACCGGTCTCCTTTGCGTATTGGATAAGTGCCTTCACGTCCTCTTTCGTGATAGGGTAAGCTACGCCATCAGGAAGGGCGCCCAGGTTTCCGCTCCGCAGAGACAGCCAGTCTGGAAGGCTTTGTCCCCGCGCGTGACGTACACGTTCTTCAGGTCCTTTGGATACCAAGGGATGATCGGACAGACGAGATTCTGACACATTTTTCAGAACCTCATCTAAGTTTGCATCAGGTAGCGGCCTGCCCTCACCGATTTTTTCTACCAGATATCGGTGAGCGTCGTGGGATAAAGGAAAGGTCGTTGTCTCCTCGCCCCAACCATTCCAGCGTCTCATATTTCTCCCCTCATATCAGAAAACCCCATCTCCTTTTATTGACTATTGTAATCGTTCACCGGACGTAATACAAGGAATTCATAGGCCTTTATGCCCCTCCCTTGCTCTTCATCATCCTTGACTTTTGAACCTCCCTGCAGCATGCTACGGGGAATCTTCCAAATGTCAAAAACGTGATTTCTAGTCTGCATGTCATTTCTCAAGTCTAATAAAAACTCAGCGAGAGTGTACTATGGCTTCACCCGATCTTATATTGTTTGCCATTCAAAGCGCCCTTAGGCTGGGCGTCCAGGCGAGAGCAGCCTATGTGGATGCCACCCGACGCCGCTCCTTGATCTTGCCTCTGCCAAATTACCAGTCCAAATCAGATGTGTATGATGCCTTGGAATATTTTAGAGACCACGGCAGGCGCCACATTCCTGAATCAAAGTTATTAGAAGACTTGCGCAATCAGCTCGAGCAATCAGATAACATCACCCAAATAGTGAACACCCTCACTGAAGAGCAGAAAACGGAGCTGATGGTTCTGCATAGCGATTTTGCTACCCTGAACTTCATTGAGAAAGGATTTGAATTTGAAGGAACCTCTGACGGATTTATTCCAGAGGACTTGATAAACATCCTGAGGATTCGTCAGTGGAGGAAAGGTACCGATCCGCACCCCACTCTTCTCCGACGCTTTGCTGGGACCTTTATTGAGATCGGCGTTGATTACTTCGCCCATTTCCCGGGCGGACTCAACAAAAACTCGAGACATGGAAAAGCCCTTTACGTCCTGTTCACGAGCCTCGATCAGATCAAATTCTCTGAGGAATTTGCTGAAGAAAGAATTGGGGACCTCCCGGGCCGGCTCCTAATTGCTACGCTGGAGACGGTTTCCGAGAACAGTGAATTCCTCTCAGGAGATCCTAAATATCAAAAGCTGATCGCGGTGACCTCAAAGGCCCTTGTGAAGGATGTGGCAGAGCGTATCAAGATAATTCGTGAGTCCACGGGTGGTGCGGGCAATGAAGACAGAGAAGAACGGGTCAAAGCATGGGCTGAACTGGTCTTTCGAAGCGTCCTGGCCAGCGGAGGCCGCTTCGTTGCCTCAAATCCAAAGGAATTTATTGGTATCGAGGAGCCCGCAGAGTCGGAACCGGCAAGCCATGTGGGCCACGCCGTCCTGGGATTTGTTCTTGATCAACCAGAGGGCCATCTGGACAGGGTCTTTGGGAGAGAAGGATTGGAAGTGGTCATCCGGGCGAGCCTCTCGGCACTGGGAAGGCATCCAGAACTCCTACTCGATACAGAAAATATCGGCCTGAAAAGTCTCCTTTCTCAAGTGGCCTTAGAACTGGGCAAGCAGGAAGCCGTTCTTCAAGCGGGTATTCTACCAGAAGTTACGCGCCTGATCCTGGAGAAGACCGGAGATAACCTATACCTCCTCTGGCCTCAGTGGGCAAAGCATCCAGAGAACCACCTGCTCCTCACAGCGGCAAGGACTGTACTCGATAGCCTCACCTCCGTGCCTTCTGGGGCGAAATGGAGGCCTCAGTTTACACGTGACGATATGCTCCATGTGTTCGAAGCCGCGTTTGATGAGTTCGTCAACAATCCGGGATGGCTGATCGATCGCTCAGGTAAGGTTAACGATAACCTGAAGCTCGCATTAGAGGCCATAGTTGGCGTTCTTCGAAAACAGCAGGACAGACGCTTGAGCACACACGACGCTTCCCAGATCCTCAGTGCTGGGTTGAAGGCTGTCGCACGCCGTCAGGAGTTTTTGGAGAGACTGCCCAATGGTACGCCTATGGTGGCGGCGCTCATTGATGCGATCCTCAGTTCTATTTTCCGACGAAAGAATGACAAGGCGGCATGGAGTCTGGTTCGAAGTGAGGTGATCATCGGGACGATAAAGGCGGCCTTGAACTTGTTGGCAGAAGCCGGCGTGGCTGAAGAAAAGGTGAAGAAGCTCGGGACTTTCATGAAAAAGCAAGTTAAGGCCATCAATGAGGGCAAACCCTGGAGCCTCGAGTTATTTGAGGCTGAGCTGCGAACAGAACTGGGAATGTCTTAAGAATAATAGATTATAGATTTTCTCATATCTTCTGCACTTCGCAAAAAATCTCCCTCTATCCCCCTTTACGAAAGGGGGAAGCAAAAGTCCTCCCCTTTTCAAAAGGGGAGACAGAGGGGATTTCTTGGAGGTTTCTCGTTTAAGTGGATTAGACATTTTGGAGATTGCTTCTTTTCCCTTGCGGTTACGCCGACGGTATCCCGCAAAGGTCCCAAGGGGAGGAACCTGGAATGGAGAGATCTTTTAAAAGCTATGCGATTGGGATGACGCCGGGGCGTTGTGCCTTTCTATTTCTTGCGCTGGTATTCACGGTATCCGTCATTGGATGTGCGGAGATCAATCACCTTCGCGAGGCACAAGATGCCTTTAATCAGGCCGCCCATGGGGAAAACTCCCTGCGATTCAACCCTGTTCCCAATAGCGAAGCGGCCAGCCTTTCGGCTGCGGCACGTACAGGATACGCAAGTGTCTTGGTCAGCTTGGACAGATTGGATCCTCAGGAGATTAGGAGACTAAAAGGGGACAAGCTTTGGGGGAATGTGCTCGCCCTGAAGGCGCTCGCTCAGTGGCGACTTCGACTTTATCCACAGGCAAAGAAAACCGCTAGCGCGGCATTAGAACTCCCTGGTGATGAGCTTCATCCTCGCGATAGAACGCTTATGACAGCCCTGCCTGCACTTATTAGAATTGATCAAGCTCACCACTTTATTTCTCTAAGAAAGCTCAAAGAAAATGAGGAAATGTCAAAGAATGATTTTGACATCAATATTAGAACCCCACTCCTAAACGCCGCAACCATACTGGATGAGGCACGAAAGCTTGTAGCCCCGGACGAACCTGTCCAGATCTATCTGATTCAGGCACAGCTGGCCGCCTATCGAAACCTAAAGATAGGCTATAGGAAGTTTGCGCCCGAGGGGCGGGATTCTGTGCCTGGTGAATTGAAAAATGAGGCACAAGATCGCCTTCAGGACCTGAGTGACGTGCTTCTTGCGACCATCGGCTCCGGAAAAGAGCGCTCAAATCTACTCTTGTACTGGCATAAATTGACCGGCCTCAGTGCGCCTGAGAATAGATGTAAAAATAGCGAGATTTGTGGCGGGTAATATTGGATAGACCCTAAAAGGGTCTTGAATGTCTCTCGCAGAGGCGCAGAGCCACAGAGAATTGTTCTAGAGTAGAGTAGAGGAACAGGCGACAGTGTTTAGGCTTCAGCATACCTCGGTATCCGGGTTTCCCCTTCGTGGCTCAATAGCTGCATGCCATGCATTGCGTCCTGCTCCCCCCTCCTCGAACCGTGCGTGCGGATTTCCCGCATACGGCTCTCCCGAGAACTCTCGCTTTAGGCACTTGCAGGGAGTTGCGCGTTTGAATCGATCACAGAGGCACCCATCCCAGTTTCCTCAGATGCTTATGAAACGATTGCCCTTCCGGACACTTG